>DASUME010000332.1:0-3216 GCA_036277895.1 Polyangiales bacterium | reverse complement strand
GTCGGACCCCACGGCGACGACCTGCGCGCCGGCATCGACGACACGCTCGCCAAGCACCACGCCTCGCAGGGCCAACACCGTGCGCTCGTGCTCGCGCTCAAGGTGGCGGAGCTCTCGGTGCTCGCACAGCGCAAGCGTCAGGTGCCTGCGCTGCTGCTCGACGACGTCTCGAGCGAGCTCGATCGCAGCCGCAACCGCCGCTTCTTCCAGCTGCTCGGCAGGCTGGGCGGCCAGGTCTTCCTGACCACCACGCACCGCGAGTTCATCCTGCTCGATCACGACCGCGTCGACTTTCAGATCGAGCACGGCGGCGTGATCAAGTCGTAGCGATCAGGCGCGCGATCGTTGCAGCGAGCTCGGCGTGCTCCTCGCGTGGCTGCCGCAACAGCGCCTCGATGGCGGGCAACTTGGCGAGCGCGCGGTCGAGCAGCGGATCCGCACCGGTGCTGACGGCACCGAGCTCGACCAGGTCACGCTTGCGCTCGTAGTGTGCGAGCCATGCGCGCACCTGCTGCGCCGCCTTGCGATGGGGTGGCGCGATGATCTCGTTCATCACCCGCGACAAGCTGCGAACGATATCGATCGGCGGAAAGTGCCCGCGCTCGGCGAGCGTACGATCGAGCACCAGGTGACCGTCGATCAGCCCGCGCACTTCGTCGGCCACCGGTTCGTCGAGATCGTTTCCCTCGACCAGCACGGTGTAGAACGCCGTGATCGAGCCCTCGCCGCTCAGCCCTGCACGCTCGAGGAGCGGCGCGAGATCCGCGAAGGCCGACGCGGGGAAGCCACGGCGTGCCGGGGCCTCGCCGGCTGCCAGCCCAACCTCACGCGCCGCACGAACGAGCCTGGTCAAGCTGTCCATCAGCAGCAGCACGCGCTTGCCCTGTGCGCGGAAGGACTCGGCGAACGTGGTCGCCACGTGCGCGCTCTTGAGCCGCTCCAGGGGCGCCGCATCGCTGGTCGCACTGACCACCACGCTGCGCGCACGCGTGGCGGGCCCGAGCGCGTCTTCCAGGAACTCGTTCAGCTCGCGGCCGCGCTCTCCAATCAGACACGCGACGACCACGTCCGCGCTCGCGCCCGAGGCCAGCTGCGCGAGCAGGCTCGTCTTGCCGGCGCCGGCAGGCGCGAACAGGCCCACACGCTGACCCTCCCCCACCGTGCACAGCGCATCGATCGCGCGCACGCCCGTGGTCAGCACGCGCGCGATGCGCGGCCGATCGAGCGCGCGCGGCGGACGGCGATGCACCGCCCACGCTTCGCCCTCCAGTGCCGGCCCACCGTCGATCGGTCGTCCGATGCCATCGACGACGCGACCCAGCAGATCCTCACCGCAGCGCACCTGCAGCGCGCTGCCCATGTACCGCACGCGATCGTCGAGACCCACGCCGTGCAGATCGCCGAGCGGCATCAGCGTCACGCGCTGATCGTCGAACGCGATCACCTCGGCATCGAGCTCTTCGCCGACGCGCACCCAGTCGCCGCGGCGAGCACCGGGCAGCTGCGCGTGCACCGTCAGCCCGGATAGCCCGCACACGCGCCCCGCATCACGCGTCACTGGAACAGCGCACGCAGCTTGTCGAGGAAGCGTCGGCGCTCGCTGAGCGAGCCCTCGCTGACTTCCTTGCCCAGCTCCTCCAGCAACTCGGTCGCGCGCTTGCTGACTTCCTTCGGGATCTCGACCAGCACCGTGACCAGCTGATCGCCCTTGCCCACGCCGCCGAACGCGGTGATGCCCTTGCCGCGCAGCCGGAACACCTTGCCGCTCTCGGTGCCTGGCGGCAGGCGCATCTTTACGATGCCCTCGAGCGTCGGCACGTCGAGCGAGTCGCCGAGCACGGCCTGCGGGTAGCTGATCGGTACCGTGCACAGGATGTCGGCGCCCTGGCGCGTGAACAGCGGGTGCGGCTCGACATGGACGTAGACGTGCAGGTCGCCCTCGCCGGTGGCCGTGTGCTCGCCGGCGCCGCGCACGCTGCGCACGCTGTTGTCTTCCACGCCGGCGGGCAGCGTCACCGTCAGCCGCTCGTGCTTGGGCGCCACGCCCTCGCCTCTGCAGGTCGGGCATGGATGCGTGATCTGCTTGCCGGTGCCGTGGCATGCGTTGCACGCGCGCGTGGCTGGCAAGAGCCCGCGCTGGTAGCGCACCTCGCCCTTGCCGCGGCACACCGGGCACACCGCAGGCGTGTGGCCCACCTGCGAGCCGGACCCTGCGCACTGGCCGCAGGTCACGTTCCGCGTCAGCTCGACCACCTTCTCGCAGCCGAGCGCGGCCTCCTCGAAGCGCACCGTGAGGTCGTACCGCAGGTCCTTGGCCTTGCGCCCCTTGCGACCGCGGAAGATGTCGCCGAACAGGCCGCCGATCATCTCGCCGAAGGCGTCGAAGTCGACCGGCTCGAAGCCCGCGGAGCCCCCCTCGCCCGAGAAGGCGCTATGCCCCATTCGGTCGTAGCGCCGCCGCTTCTCGGGGTCGATCAGCACCGAGTACGCCTGACTGGCTTGCTTGAAGCGCTCTTCGGCGCGCGGATCGTCGGGGTTGCGGTCGGGATGGAGCTCGACCGCGACCTTGCGATAAGCGCGCTTGATCTCGTCCTCGGCTGCACTCTGAGAGATGCCGAGCAGCTCGTAGTAATCGCGTTGGCTCGCCACGGTGGTCAGACAGTGTAAAGGTCGGGGGGCGCACAGCAACGCGGGAGAGTCTGGCGGGTGCAGCAGCTTGATATTCAGGAACAAGAAGTCGGTACGCGCCTCGATCGCGTGCTCTGCAATCGCCTCACTCTGTCGCGTGCCCAGGTCAAGCGCCTCTTCGAGGCCGGTGAGGTGCGCCGGAACGGCCGTCGCGCCGGGAAGGGCGAGCTGTGCGCAAAGGGCGACCGAGTCGAGCTGGGGGCGGAGCTGCGCGACTCGCGCGCGCTGCCGGACGAGCTGCCGCTCGACGTGCGCCACGAGGACGACGCGCTGGTGATCATCGACAAGCCCCCCGGCATGCCGAGCCATCCCTTGCGGCCCGGCGAGCTGGGCTGCGCGGCCAATGCGCTGCTCGCGCGTTACCCCGAGATGGGAGGCACCGGCTACGACGACCGTCAGCCGGGTCTGGTGAACCGCCTCGACAACGACACCAGCGGCCTGCTGCTCGCAGCGCGCTCGCCCGAGTCGTTCGCGGCGCTGCGCTCGGCGCTGGAGTCGGGCGCGATCGAGAAGCGCTACCTCGCGCTG
>DASUME010000331.1:0-6909 GCA_036277895.1 Polyangiales bacterium | reverse complement strand
GGTAGGTGCCACTCGCGTTCACCGGCGGCATCGTGCTGTAGCGCTCGCCGGGAGGCGGTGGCACCGTGCGCAGGCGCTCGGCCGGCGGCGGCGGGATCATGTCGGACAGCGTAGACGGTTGGGCCGGCGCTTGCTGGGTCTCCAGCTCCTGCAGCTCTTGCAGCTCCGTGGCGCTGAAGAAGATGTGCGTCTGCTCGTCCTGCAGCTCGTCGTCGGAGTGCGCGGCTTCTCCGCGCGCGAGCATGGAATTACCGCTGGCCGAGACCGGCTCGGGCAGGATGCCAGGATCCGGCGCATCGGGCGCCTCGATCATCGCTGCCACCGGCGACTGCGCGCGCCGCTCGCCGCTCTCCGTGTCGTGCGGGCTCGCCGGCACCACCGCGCCGCGCACCAGCTCGCCGCGGTCCAGCATACGCCAGAACATGTCGAGCCGTTCGCGCTCGCGCTGCACCTCGGTGTGGAACGCCTCGCGCATCGCGATGCCCACGCTCGCTTGCCCGTAGTGTGCGTCGGAGCTGCGCAGGAAGCCCTCCAGCGCGTGCTGCATCTCTTCCGCGTCCTGGTAGCGGTCGTCCGCCTCGCGCGAGAGCGCCTTCATCACGATCGCGTCGAGCTCGGGCGGCACACCCGGCGCCTTGGCCGACGGCGGCACCACGTTCGCGTCGCGCACCAGCTCCAGGGTCGCGAAGTCGGTCTCGCCGTAGAACAGGCGCGTGCTGGTCAGCAGCTCGTGCAGGCAGATGCCCATCGCGAACACGTCGCTGCGATGATCGATCGGCAGGCCGCGGATCATCTCCGGGCTCATGTAGCCAAACTTGCCCTTCAGGATGCCGGCCTGCGTCTTCTGGCTCTGCGACGCAGCGCGCGCGACGCCGAAGTCGATCAGCTTCACCTGGCCCGAGTAGCCGACGATGATGTTCTGCGGCGAGACGTCGCGGTGGATGATGTGCAGCGGCTGGCCGTCTTCATCGACCTTGGTGTGCGCGTAGTGCAGCGCGCTCAGCGCCTTGCTGCCGATGTACGCCGCCATCATCGGGCTGACGAAACGCCCGGCCTTCTTGTAGCGGTTCATCAGCTTGAGGAGGTCGCGCCCCCACAAGAACTGCATCGCGATGTAGTGGTCGTTGTTGACGCGACCGAGCTCGTAGATGCGACAGATGTTCTCGTGATGGAGCTGGCCGGCGATCCGGGCCTCATCGATGAACATGCCGATGAACTCGCTGTCCTCCGCGATGTTGGGGAGGATGCGCTTGATGGCGACGATCTGATCGATGCGATCGGCGTTCGCCGGCAGCGCTTTGAACACCTCCGCCATGCCGCCCACGCTCACGCGCTGCAGCAGCAGGTACTTCCCGAAGGGTGCAATGCGACCGCTACTCTGTGATAGCGCCGACACAGGTTCAGCCACTGCCTCGGAGTTCAACATGGGGAGTTGAGCCTTTATCGCACATTTGACCTGGCCCTACCGCCTTTTGTCGCAGCTCGGGGCTGGTCGACGTACATCCCCGTACCATTCGCGATCGGAAGTACAGTCAGCTTCCGAAGCGAATTCAAGCACTAAACAGTGGAGCCCGGGTTCGGTTCCAGATCTGATGCATGTATACAGCATCACGGCCCGCGTGTGGGCCCGCCTGTCAAAGCAATCGCTACCGCGTTGGAACGCTTACCTCCACTGACTCGGAGACGGAGTTGCGGCTCGCGTCCTGCGCGCGGACCGCGATCACGCGCGCTCCCGCGGGCAGCTCCACGTGGAACGCCTCGTCACGCGAGTCGAGCAGATCGTCGTCGGGGAACAGCGGCTGGAAGAGCCCGTTGTCGAACGCGACCTCCAGCTGCGCGATCGGACCCCAGGCATCGCGCGCGCGTCCACGAAGGCGGCCCTGCTCTCGCACGAGCTCCAGCTCCGGCGCGTGGTTGTCGACCAGGATCGGCGCGCTGATCGCCTCCGCGCTCTGCGCGTACG
Source organism: Polyangiales bacterium (assembly GCA_036277895.1). Taxonomy (GTDB): domain Bacteria; phylum Myxococcota_A; class Polyangia; order Polyangiales; family DASUME01; genus DASUME01. The sequence goes on along the minus strand of DASUME010000331.1, from coordinate 4,946 downwards.
CCACGGGGTTGTTGGCCTCGTCGCTGACCACCACCTTCGCGCGGTACCAGCCGTCCGGCAGGTTGCGCGTCTCCCACACGTAGTCGGCGTGATCGAGCAGCTCGAACTCGCGTAGCACGGGCAGCCACGCACTCTGGCCCTCTCGCTTGACGAACGGCCGGTAGCGCAGCTTGTCCTCGTCCGGGTTGTCGATCTCCCAGCTCAGGGTGAGCGTGCTGTTGCGCGGCTTGTCGTCCGCCTGCGCGGGCAGCTTCGCGCGCACGCTGCGGATCCGCGCGGCCTGGTTCTGCGGCAGGTAGTACGCCTCCACCGCGTACAGCTCCGCGTCGCCCGCGAGCTTGGCGCGCAGCTGCAGGAAGCGCGCGCCGGGGCTCTTGATCGGGCCCGTGGTGTCGTTCCACGCGGACCAGCTGCTGTCGGCGGTCTCGCTGTTGCCCGACCGCGTGGCCCAGGTGATCGTTCCCACGCCGCGCCCCTGGAGCTCGCCGAAGCGTGCAGGCGCGCGCGCATCGAGCACTGCGCTGGTCCAGGTGCCGGTCGCGCCGGCATCCTTCACGCGATACACGGACACGCCATCCGAGCTCACGAAGAACGGCTGCGAGCCGCTCAGGTGCAACGCCGCGATCGCGCGCTCCTCGACGTCGGCCCACAGCGCACGCTCGCCGTTCGGGCGCACGCGCACGATCCGTCCTTCGTGCCCGAGCCCCACCTGAATGCCATCCGCCACGAGCTCGAGCGCGCTGATGTGCGCGTTGTCGAAGCGCGCGAGCTCGCGCAGCGTGCCGTCGTAGCCGAGCGTGAACAGCACGCCGGTGCCCGGCTTCACGCGCTTGGCGCGCGCCGCCGTGCCGAGATCTTTGTTGTCGCTAGCGGGCGTGGGCGGCGCCGCAAAGTCGTTGGCAGCGATCGCGATGAAGTCCTTGCCGAGCGCGAAGGTGGTGACCTCCTGGCCCGGAAAATCCCACAGCAGCTCGGCCTTCTTGTCCGTCACGCGCACCAGGCGCGCGCCGTTGCTCGTACCGACGTAGACCTTGCCCTGTGCGACCGCCACGCTCAGCAGGTGCTCGGCCGCGTCGTCGTACAGCAGCTCGGACTTGCCGCTCGCGGGGTCGATCGAGAACAGCTTGCCCTCGGGCCCGGTGGCCGCAAACAGGCGCTTGTTCTCGTACGCGAGCGCCCACACGTGATCCGCCGCGACGGTCGCGAGCTCGCGCGCCTGCTTCTCGATCGCGTAGATCTTCCCGCCCGGCAGCGTACCCGCGTACAGCTTGCCTTCGGCCCACACCAGCGATGTCACCAGCGCAGCGGGCGTATCGGCGTACAGCTTCGCGCCCTTGTCGTCGACCCGGTAGATCGCGCCCTCGCTTCCGGTGCCGACGTAGATCGCGCCGTCCGGACCCAGTGCGCTCGCGTACGCCACCGAGACGCCGTCCAGCGGGGTGCGCGCGGTCTGCACGCTGCGCGTGACCTTGCCGCTCGAGTCGATCGCGGCGCCCTCGACGGTGCCCTTCTCGAACTCCGCGCTCGCGTCCACGACGAAGCTCTTGGTCGAGACCGCCAGCGCCGCCGCCGGAAACAGCAGCCCTGCGATGAGCCAAACCCGCTTCATTTCTTCTCCTTCTCAGGCTGGCGCACGGAAGAGCCGCGCGCTGCGACGCGAACGTCGAGACCGAGCTTGGCCGAGCCCACCACGATGCGGCCCATCGGCAGCGTGATGTACGGCTCGCTGAGGAACGTGATGCCGCGCGTGGTGTCGTGCAGCGTGTCGAGCGCATCGAGCGCGGAGCCGGGCAGATCGCGCAGCACGTGGCCCGCGATGCGCAGCCCGCGGCCCTTGCGCTCGATGCCTACCGCGAGCGAGCTGGCCGCGTAGCCGCTCTCGATCGCGCGCAGCATGTCGTCGAGCGTGCGCGGCAGGGGCTGCGGCAGCTTGGCGCGCTCGGCGTTGCCGAGCTCCAGCTCGAGGTGCTCGCCCGCATAGCTCGCCGGCAGCGGGATCTCGAGCACACGCTGCTCGAGCGGACCCTCGAACGCGCGCAGCGTCAGCACGACCCGCGCCGGCTCGCCCGGATCGAGCTCGTCCTTGGCCAGCTGCGCGCCCACGATCTCGCTCACGTCGTGGCCGAAGCGCATCGAGAGCGTGATCGAGATGCGCTCGATCTGCGTGCGCTCGAACGGGTTGTCGTAGGCCGCTTCCAGCAGCTCGAACGCGCGCAGGCGCGACAGCGCGACAGGGTGCCCCGCGCCGGCGGGGCTGAAGCCCTCGTCGTGCACGTGCCGCGCGCCGTGGCCACGCAGGGTGACCACGCTGTCGGCGCTGAACATGGTGTCCGTGATGTCGTTGACCGAGGCGCCGACCGCACTCGCGAGCGCCGTGAGCACCAGCGAGCCGGTGAGCGTGCGCTGATCCGCGACCTCCACCTGCCAGTGCGAGCGTTGCCCCTCCGGCAGCCCGCGCAGCGTGATCTCTACCGGGATCGTGCGCGCCTGCTGCTCGTTGTCGATCACCACCGCGGACTGGCGGTCGTGGATCAGCGCGCCGAGCGGCACCAGGGCCTCGGCGATCTTGAACGAGGAGCGCTCGCTGGCGAGGATGTGCAGCACGCGCGAGGTGGCGGTGGGCAGAGCCAGCTCTCCGAGCTCCAGCATCGGGTGCCCGAACGCGATCGCACGCCGTCCGGCCACGTGCGTGACGGTGCCCACGGCGGTCGCCTGCACGTCGCCCCGGATCAGAGACACCGCGATCGAACCGCCGTCGACGTACTGCTTCGGGCCGTCTTTGGCCTTCGCGCTCGATCCGCCCGCGGCCTCCAGCACCTCCAGGCCGAGCGGCGCGAGCTTGTCGCGCAGCAGCCCCGCCACGCTCGGCGCCATGCCCCCGACCAGGAGCGGCGTGGCCGCGGCCTGAAACTGCGCGCCCGGGCTGCGTCGGAGTGCGCGCGACAGCCCGTAGAACGCGTCGCGCGACTCGCCGCCCGTGTAGCGGCCGAGCGGCTGCACCGGCTTCGGCTGCGGCGCGGGCAGCGGCTGCAGCATGTGCAGGAGCGGGCGATCCAGCTCGCGCAGCATGTTCGCGATCGGGGTCACCCCCGCGATCGGATCCTTGCCGAACGCCCAGCCGTAGGCGTAGGCGCCGAGCAGCTTGCCATCCAGGTAGATCGGGCTGCCGCTCATGCCCGCCACCGAGCCCGCGTGCTCGAGCAGCGGGTGCGGCGTCTTGATCAGCACCAGGTCCTGATCGGGCCGGAAGTTCTGCAACACGTCGATCACCTCGACGTCGAAGCGCTCCGGCTCGGTGCCGCGGAACACGGTCAGGCCGTAGCCGCGCATGCCCGGGCGCACCTCGCTCGGCGCGATGGTGGCCTGGCTGGCTGGCGTGAACCCCGCGCTCGCGAACAGGAGCAGGCTGGCGAGGGCCGCTCGTTTCTTCAGCATCCCGCCGAGCTTAGCTCAGCGCGATCACTCCGCGACGGCCTCGCGCGACTCGCGGCGTTCGCGCGTCTCGAACGCGACCGGCGCGAGCCAGCGCGCGAGCGACTCGACCCGCAACGGCTTGAGCAGGCAGTCGACCGCACCTGCCGCGCGCGCCGCCGCACGCAAGCTCGGCTCGGCGTTGGCGGACATCACGATCAGCGGCACCAACGGCTTGACGCTGTGGAGCAGGCGCGTGACCTCGATGCCGGCTTTGCCTGGCAGGTCTTCGTTGACCAGCACCAGGTCGACGTCCCACTGCCGAATCAACGCCAGCGCGCCATCGCCCGAGCTGGTGCCTACCACGCGATGGCCCTCACGCCGCAGCGCCTTGGCCATCTGCGTCTGCAGCTCCGGGTCTGCCTCGACGAGAAGCACGGAGCGCTCGCGCGGGATCACCCGCACGTATGCAGGTACCGCATGAGTCTCTCGCTGTCTGTGCCGTCCAGCTGGACGGCGCTTGCTCCGTTGCATCGTTTGCGGCTCAACCCCCGGGGCGCCATCATAGGTGGCTCAATTCGGGTCTGCAATGACCTGCATGTGGTAGTGACGACGATCTTGGCGCGCCTCCAGGCTGGGGACGCACTCATTTGGCAGGTCAGCGCACCAAATCGTTACCGGGCAGCGGTCAGCTCAGGGGAGGGCCAACGCCAACACGCGCCGTTCGCCTTCACCGAGCGTGGTTGTCCTCGCTTCGGGACCCCCGACCGCGCGCACGATCTCCAGCTCGTGCCGCCCGGGGTCGACCCACATGTCGCGGTCGAGCTCGTCCGGGTAGAGGCGCGCGCGGTCGAGCAGCACGCGGTCGTCGTCGCGCAGGCCCTGGATGTGCACGCGTAGCCGTGGCATGCGGAGCTCGATGCGCTCGATCTGTGCGCTCACGGCCGCGCGCTGGGCGCTGCTGAGCGTGGCGGCGCCGAGCAACCGGCGGTAGTTGGTGTTGCTCGCGAGCAGCTTTCCGCAGCGATACTGCGCGCCCGCCAGGTTGAACAGCAGGTTCGGCTCGGGCGCCGCGGCGTAGGCCGCCGTGAAGTCTGCCAGCGCCGCGGGCCATTCGCTGCGCCGGGCGTGTGCGAGCCCCGCCTCGAACCGAGCGCGGGCCTCGTCGTGAGCTGCGTCCGCGGCGGTGGCCGAGACCACCAGCCACGTCGCCAGAACGAGCGAAGCCCTCCTCATCGTGTGCGGGCCACGGTCTCGCACGGCCCTTGTGTTTGACAAGCAGGCACGACGTTCCAACTTCTGCAGGTGGCGCGCCATCTGACGGTACTGGGCAGCCGACCTTCGCTGCCCGCGATGCCCGCGTCGTTTGCACGTGACGGGCTGCCTCCGCTCGTCGATGCGCGCGGTCGTCACTACGACTACCTCCGGCTGTCGGTCACGGATCGCTGCGACTTCGCCTGCGTGTACTGCATGCCGCCGGGCGGCGAGGACGATCACGCGCTGCGGCCCGAGCTGCTCACGTTCGAAGAGGCCGC
>DASUME010000330.1:0-2193 GCA_036277895.1 Polyangiales bacterium | reverse complement strand
GTGCCCGCCAGCGTGACGTCGATGCACTGGTGGTAAAGGTCGGGCAGGTCGAAGCTCGTGCTGCTGACCTCGAGGTTGTAGGGGCCGTGGATGACGTCTTCCATCACCTGCACGATCTGGATCGTACAGCGTACGCACTCGATGCTGGGCAGCTTGACCTCGTAGCTGCGCTTGCCGCCGCCGGACATGTGCGCGTCGAGGTTGTCCATCAGCACGGTCGGGTTGCTGCAGAAGTCGGAGGCCTTGTCCTGATCGCGCTCGCTGACGGTCCGACGATTGGGATCGATGGGCTGGATCGAGACCGGGTCCTTGAAGTTGGCGTCTTCGCCGAACGCGATCCGGAAGTAGCCGGGGTGCCGGACGTACTCGTTGATCTCGATCGTCAGCGTGGCGCCGGGCTGGAGTGTGGTGACGCCGGACGCTCCCCACTGGCTGCCCGGTGCGCCGCACGGCGCGTCCTTCTGCGCGTCGCCGTCGCGCGAGGTCATGTTCTCGACCCGGATGTGCGCGTACGCGGGCGAGGCGATCAACAGCAAGCCGAGCACGAGCTTCTTCATCTCGGTTCCGTCGCACACGCTGCGCGCGGGTTCAACGCCGCATGGGCTTACCGATCTGACGCTTCGCGCGCTGCGCGGGATCAGCGGGTCAGCACGGAGTACGTGGGCTGGCCGAGGCCGTCCAGGCTGCTGAACTGGGTCTGGCCGTACCACTCGTAGACGCAGCGATCGTTGGCTGGATCGTAGCGGCCGAGTGGATGGCTGATCGCTCGCTCGGGAGGTGGAGCCGTGAGGTCGCTCGGCCGCGAGTTTGCGCAGCTGTAGAGCGGACCGTCGGCATCGCTGCCGGTGGGCAGCAGCCAGGCCCTGTTCGCCTGGCGAACGGGCAGCATGCGTGCGCAGCTCGCGGTGTTCACGAGCACCTCGAAGGTGTCGCTGAACGCGACCTCGTTGTTGAGGTCGATGTAGTAACAGGAGTAGCCGTACACGCCTTTGCCAGGCAGGTACGTCTCGGCGACCTTCACGCGACACACGTACTGGTTGAAGGTGCCCGAGCCCGTGTTGTTGTACTCGACACCGTACGGAGTGCCGTTGGCCGGCGGAGCTTCGACGATGCTGGAGGCCACCCAGGTTCCGCACGGCGGCGGGCCCGCGTCCGTGGCGGCGTCGGGGCCCGCGTCCGTTGCGGCGTCGGGACCCGCGTCTGTCTCCGCATCGGCGCCCGCATCTGGGCCTGCGTCGGAACCTGCGTCCTGACCTGCGTCGGCGCTGCCGTCGATCTGGGCGTCGGTGCCCGCATCCTCGACCTGCGGCTTGAAGACGGCTGCGTCGTAGTCGCCTGTGGGGCCAGAGCCGGCGGGGGCGAGGGGCTCCTCCTGCACGCCGACGCACATGCCGACGCTGCAGGTCTGGTCTTCGGGCTCATCGCCGTTGCGGCACAGCTTGTTGAGGCAGCGGCCGTCGAGGTAGATCGGCAGCAGCAGGCGCTTGCCCTCGCCGAATGAAGCGATCGCTTGCCGTTCGACGATGTCGACCTGTGGGGCGCCGGCCCTGGGACCTTGGCCGGTGACGACGAGGCGGAACTGCTGCACGCCCTCGCTCGGCACCAGCGAATAGGAGAGTGGGAGCGGGAAGGTGGTAGTGCCGCGCTGCGGCGAGAGCGCGAAGTCGGTCACCGCGACCTGCGTCTTGCCCGCGCGATCGTAGACCCGCACGCGCAGGTTGGTGAGCGCGCTGCCCACGGCCAGATCACTGTCGACGACGACCAGCACCTCGGTCGCCGGGGTCGGATCGCTGCAGCTGCCGATCAGCGCTGCGAGGAAGAGGACGAATCGAATGATCATGGGGGCGACACCTGCAGCCTGACACCGGTGTTGCCTCCGGATGCATCGCGCGTCCCGGAGTCATGCAGCGCGGCGATCAACCCTGCTGTCACCCCCGCGACGACGACGGCGCCCACGCCGGTCCAGAGCCACCACTTCTTGCGCAGCGGCTGCGGCTCGTCGCGCCGCTCTGCGCTCGGCGTCACTTCGACCACGCGCGGTAGCTCGATCGAGAGCGAGCTCTCCGTGCCGCCCTCGGCGTGCAGGGCGCGGCGCACGGTCTGGTAGCCGGCGGCGCTGCCTTCCACGGTGTGCTCGCCCATGCTCATCAGCACCGCGCGTTGCGGGTCCAGCACGAGCTCGATGCCGTCGAG
>DASUME010000329.1:0-6476 GCA_036277895.1 Polyangiales bacterium | reverse complement strand
CGCAAGCTCGGCCCCGCGCCCTTCGAAGGCCTGCGCGCCTGGACCGAGCTCGATCGCAACAGCTGGCGCTTCGAAGGCGCCACGCTCGCCGTCCGCTACGCCAAGAAGCTCCGCCGCTTCAAGCTCTAGCGCACTCGCGTGACGCGGTGTGCGATGAGCGCGCTTACCTGCCGTAGCGCTGAGCGGCCGGTAACTTCTGCAGAGGGAGCCGCTTAGCCGGCGAGACCTCGACGACGCTCGGATCTCGCTTCAGCGCATCCAGATCCGACGCCAACAGCTCCGCCGTGAAGAGCAGCGGACCGAGTTCCTTCCGAACCTCAACTTGAGCAGGCCTGTAACCCGGCGTACTGACTTTGACGATGGCGGTGAGCCGCTCGCCCGTCTGCGCCGCCTCTTCGCGCTCCGTGGCCTTCCCGAGCTTCGCCAGTTTCGAGAAATCCATACTCACCCACGATACGCCCATCCACCCGTGATGCCAAGGAGGCTCAAGTCCGTGCAACAAGCACTGCACCTTGGGCATCCACGCGGCCTGCTCCGTAGCGCGAATCCCAGTCGGAGTGGTGCCCCTGCACCGGCGTCACCCGGGCGCTGCCTCGCAGGAGCTCGCGCAGGCTGGCGCTCGAGATCGCCTGTCCGCGGCTCACGGCGTCCGCGAACACCAACGCGATGATCCCGGTTACTGCAGGGGCCGCCATGCTCGTTCCGCTCTTTCGAGTCGCCTGGCGCTGCGTGCGTGACCAGGCGGCGAGGACATCGTGTCCCGGGGCGGACAACTCTGGTTTTTGGCGCCCGTCGCGCGTCGGTCCTTCGCTCGAGAAGTAGGAGATGGGCGTGGATGACTTGTGGGCGTCGTACGAACCCACGACGATCGTCTCGAAGCCGCAGGAGATCGAGCCCAGCGTGAAGCGGTTGTCGTGCGGTGGAACGAAGCTGCTCTGCGCGTTGTCGAAGCGCTCGATCCACGCATGGAACTCGAGCGCCTCCGAGCTTTGCTCGTGGAGTACGACTCGCCACGTTCCCCTCGGGAACGCACCCGCGAGGAAGATGGCGATCACGTTGTCGCCGTTGTTGGGCTCGTGCAGACGATTGGCGACGTAGACGAGTACGCTGCCGTCGTCGCCAACAATCTGATGGTTGCTTCCAGGGCCGACGGTGCCCAGGGACGTGCCGTCTGACGCGATCAGCTCCAGCGTCGTGCGTGCATTCGCCGGCAACCAGATCTCCATCTCAGCAGGCCGGTGATCGAACGGCAGCCTCCACTCGAGCACGGCCTTATCTGTACGAGAGATGCGGCCGGAAGCGTGAATGCCATCTTCGTGCGAGTTCGACGCCGCGATTACGACCGCCCGATTGGGCGCTGCTCGCACCAATGCGTCGATACCTTGCTCCACGGGCGTGCTTCCGTCGTGAGGACCGCCGTTCGTACCCAGGCTGACGTTGACGACACAAGGTCGATCACCCGCGCGCTCGAAGAGAAACGCGATCGCCTCGAGCAAGCGCACCGAGTCACCAAACGAAGTTTCGACGGTGGAGGGGCCCTCCCATGCGAGGTCGTCCGAGGAGAGATCCACGAACATGATCGTTGCGTCCGGCGCACAGCCGGCGACACCCGAACCTCGGCCCGAGCCTGCCGCGATGTCGGCCACGTGCGTGCCGTGCGTGCCTGCGGTTTGCCAATCATCGGAAGCTGGCCCGTAACCGAGGGCAGCATAGGGGTCTGGCTGCTGCAGCGCCGCATCGATATCCGGCCTGGTGAAGAGTCGACCGTAGTCGACGCCTTCGCTCGCAGCGCCCCCTGCAGACTGGTTCCAGATCAGCTCGACGCGACTTCTCCCGTCTGCATCGAGAAAATTCTCGTGCGCAAAGTCGAGTCCGAAATCCACGATCCCGATTAGCACTCCCTTGCCACCTTCGCTCGCGTACGCGCCGAGGCTGCCAACATCGGAGCGAGTCTCGCGCACCGTGGCCGCGAGCACCGGCCACAACGGCTGCGATGCTTTGAGGCTTTGCACGAACGGGAGCTCTCGGAGCCTCTCCACGCGTCCGATTGGAACGCGCGCGGTCACGAGATAGTCCGCTCGCGTGCTGTCGCTTGCGATCAGCGTTCGCCCGATGGTCACGCCCACGCGCACTTCGCTCCGCGCCTCCCACTTCTCGACGTCGGACACCCGTGCGACGATCGCGATCTCGTCAGCACCGACCGACGTCGTTGGACCGCGAAGCATCCCGGTACGGCGGCGCGCGATCGCGACTTGAAGGCGCGCATCCAACGCGGGTCTGATGCCCGGATCCTGTTGGAGCAGGTGCTCCAGTCGGAAGCCCGCATCGTTCCGCTCCGAGCGCGCGGGCAAGGCCCGCTGCGGCAGGCCCTCGTTGTGAAAGTCATGCCCAGCGTGATGTGCGCCGAGCTGGAGCTGCGCCTCCGCAAACGCCGGCTCGAAGAGCAAGTAGCTCAGCAGCTCGTTGCGGCCGCCACCGCCGCCGATTCGGCCGGCGAACTGCAGGAGCGTGCTGCCGAGCGGGTCGCGAATGCCCTTGGCCACTTCGGCGGCGAGCGGTGAGAGGGTCCCGTTGGGAGGCGAGACCTTGACCAGCTCGACGCTTCGGTAAGGTCGACCCGACGGCGACTGGAGCGGCACGTCCGGGTTGTCGCGCACGAGCTTGTTGATGCGCGCCAGCGCCCGTAGGTCCTCGATCATCCCATCCGCGAGCACGGCGTGGATCGACTGCGCGGCAACGTCGAGCACGTCGGGCCGCGTAGAAGCTGCGGTCGAGGCTCTCGTCACCGGGTAGTCAGTCGCGTGGCTGGAGACCACGATCACACGCGTCGCACCGAGCTTGATGGCCGGCTCGATCGGCGCGTTGAGCCGAACGCCGCCGTCGATGTAATAGCCTGCGTACCCTGCGGGCTCGGAGACGTGCACAGCCGGAAACGCGACCGGGATCGCGGCCGAGGCGAGCACGTGCTCGGCGCTGAGGTCTGTGCTCACGTAGTCGAGCGCGCCGCCCGCTTCGGGCGAGGGCAGGTGGTTCCTGCCCAGGTTGATGAACACGCGGCTGCGTCCTCCCGAGCCGTCGCTGGGGCAGCTGGTCGCCACGACGCCTATCCCGCCCACGCGCCCCTCGTGCACGTTCCTGTTCAGCGCGTCGAAATCGACGTACTTCCTGGCCGTTTGCCAGAGCGGGTGGGTGTCGAGCAGCGCCCCCGTGCTCGAGAACGGATGTGCAACGGGGGCGCCCACGACGTCGAACGCGCTGTCTGCCAGGTGGTCGAGGCTGCCCGAGACTGCCTGGAATGTCGCGTCGAACGGGAGGCGAGGACTCGCCTTGAGAGGTGAGAGGAGCCGGTCGACCGTACCCGTCAGGGCGCTGCTGAGCGCGCGCTGGGCGCCATGCAGCAAGTCGACGAAGCCTCCGCCGATCAGTCCGGCGTAGGGTTTCACCCGGATCGTGAACACGTCTTCGCGCTCGATCGCGCGCCAGACGTCCTCGACCTCACGCGCGATCGTGAGCATGCCTTTTTTGGCAGTCGCTCGCGACGCCCAGAGTGCGACGTTGATCGCGCCGGAGCTCGTGCCGAGCAGCACGACGGAGCTGAGCCCCGTGTCGAGGATCCTCGGCAAGAGCTTCGCCATCGCGCCCGCCTCGTAAGCACCGCGCGCGCCGGCTCCAGCGACCACCACGGCGTCAAGTCTGGCATACCTTCCCCTTCTCGGAGTCTAGATACGCCGGGCGACCTTTCGTCTTCCTCTACGCGCGCGTGATGCCGGTGACGGTCTACCTCTGCGAGGACGCGATCCAGGCGTCGAGCTTGGCTTGGGCGCGGCCGTCTTCGAGGGCGGCGCGGGCTTGGGTTACGCCTTCGCTCAGGGTGGGTACGCGGTCGGCGACGAAGAGGGCGGCTGCGGCGCCCATGAGGACGGCGTCGCGGGGGGCACCGTGTTCGCTGCCATCGAGGATCGCGCGCGCCAGGCGTACGGCGTCGTCGAGGCCCTCGACCTGCACCTGCTCGCGCGCGGCGCGTGACAGGCCGAGCTCTTCGGGCACGATGCGTGTGCGCGTGATCGCGTCGGGGGTCACCACCATCATCTCGGTGCCGGCCGAGATCGAGATCTCGTCGAGGCCATCGTCGGAGTGCACGACGAGCGCCTTGCTGGCGCCGAGCTGCTGTAGCGCTGCGGCAACGGGCTCCAGGTAGCGTGCGTCGTACACGCCGAGCACCTGGCGCTTGGCGCCGGCGGGGTTGGTGAGCGGGGCGACCAGGTTGAACAGCGTGGGGAAGCCGAGCGCCTGGCGTACCGGCGCCACGTTGCGCATCGTCGGGTGGTGGCGCTGGGCGAAGCAGAAGCAGATGCCGACCTCGTCGAACGCGCGCGCCTGCTTCTCGATCGGCGCCTCCAGGTTGACGCCGAGCTTCTCCAGGAACTCCGCCGAGCCGCGGCCCGTGCGCGAGCGGTTGCCGTGCTTGGCGACCTTCACGCCCAGCGACGCCGCGACCAGCGCGCTGATCGTCGAGACGTTGAAGGTCTTGGGCGCGCCGCCGGTGCCGCAGGTGTCGACGATCTGGTCGGGGTCGATCGTGGTGGGCAGGCGCTCCACGTTCTCGCGCAAGACGGTCGCGGCGGCGACGATCTCCTCGGCCGTGGGCGCACGGGTGGCCAGCAGCGCGAGCAGCGCGCCCATCTCGGCCTGGTTGGCCTCGCCCGCTACCATCGTGCGAATCGCGCTGCGCAGCTGCTCGCCAGTCAAGGGCCGTTGCTCGACCAGAACCCGAAGAATCGGCGCCAAACTCATCTCTGCTCCGTCAGCCCGTCTGTGCCAGGCGCGCGTCCAACCACTCGATGACGTCGCGCGTGACCTCGTCTCGGTTGGTCTCGTTGAGGAGCTCGTGTCGCGCCCCGGGGTAGACGCGTAACGTGATCTCGCCGAGGCCGGCCGTCTCCAGGGCCTTGTGCAGCTTCTTGATCGCGGACAGCTTCCCGTTCAAGGGGTCGAGCTCCCCGGCCAGGATGTAGATCGGCAGCGACTTGGGCAGGGTGGCGATCTCCGCCGTCGTGAAGATCTGCTGCATGCCCGCGAACATGTCGACGAACAGCTGGGTCGTGCACTCGTAGCCGCACAGCGGGTCGGCCACGTACTTGTCGACCTCGAACGGGTCGCGGCTGAGCCAGTCGGCCGGGGTGCGCGGGTCTTCGAACTTCTTGTTGTAGGCGCCAAAGGTGAGCGCGCGCAGGACCGAGCTCTTGCCCCGCTTGCCGAGCCGCATGCGCTCGGCCTTGGCCACCAGGCCGGCCCCCACCATCGCCGCCGGCGCGTCGTGGGTGGTGCCCGAGAGCAAGAGGCCGGTCAGCTCGGAGGCGCAGCGCAGGGCGGCGCTGCGTGCGACGAAGGACCCCATGCTGTGCCCGAACAGAAACACGGGCACGCCGGGATGCCGCGCCTTGATCTCCGCCAGCAGGGCCAGCTGGTCCGCGACCACCTTCTCCCAGCCACCCTCGTCGGCAAAGTGGCCGAGGTCCTCGCGACGGTTCACGGTGTAGCCGTGGCCTCGGTGGTCGTTGGCGTAGGCTCCGTAACCGTGCTCGCTCAGGGCTTGGGCAAACCGCGCGTAGCGCAGGCTGTGCTCGGCCATCCCGTGCGAAATGAGCAGGATCGCGCGCGGCGTCCGCTCGGGCAGGAAGCTGCGCACGAAGAGGCCGGTTCCGTCGCTCGTCGGCAGTCGAAATTCGCTCTGCTGCATGGGCCCGCGAATCCTAGCCGCCCGGACGGGAGGCGTGTCGTACAATTCGCCTGTTGGAAGCGCGAAGAGCAAGGGTAGAGCCGTGAAGCTGCGCGAAAGCAACCTCGACAAGCTCGGCACGCGTGTGTTCGACGTCTTGATCATCGGCGGCGGCATCAACGGCGCGGTGAGCGCAGCTGCCTTGTCCGCCCAGGGCGCGAAGGTCGCCCTGATCGACAAGGGCGACTTCGCCGGCTTCACCAGCCAGGAGAGCTCGAACCTGGTCTGGGGCGGCATCAAGTACCTGGAGACCTACGAGTTCCTGCTGGTCCGCAAGCTGTGCCTGTCCCGCAATCGGCTGCTGCGCGCGTACCCGTCGAGCGTGCGCGAGATCCGCTTCTTCGTCACGCTGGCGGCCAAGTTCCGCAAGCCGCGCCTGCTGATCTGGCTCGGTGCCTGGCTGTACTGGCTGTTCGGCAACTGCTTCACACGCGTACCGCGCTTGCTCTCGAAGCGCGACATCCACAGCGACGAAGGCATCGTGCGCACCGACGAGAGCCAGGGCGGCCTCGAGTACTCGGACGCGTACCTGGTCGACAACGATGCGCGCTTCGTCTTCAACTTCGTGCGCAGCGCGATCAACTGCGGCGCGATCGTCAGCAACTACGTCGAGTCGCGCGGCGCCGTACGCGGCGCGGACGGGCTCTGGGAGTGCGACGCGCACGACCATGAAGACGGCCGGCAGCTGAAGATCCGC
>DASUME010000328.1:0-5204 GCA_036277895.1 Polyangiales bacterium | reverse complement strand
GTGGTCCTGCCAGGCGACTCGCCAGTCCTGGAATAAGCCCCGCTCATTCCACGCGCGCTGCTTGGTGCGTGCGAACCCATCACCTTCCAGCTCGCGCAGCGTGAGCAACACGTGAAAGTGGGGGTTGTGGGCGGATTCGTGGATGGCGACGTCGGCGACCATCCCGCGCGCGACGAACTCTTCACGAATGAAGTTGCGGACGAGCTCCCGGCCCGCTTCTTGGCTCAGCTCGACCGGGATGGAGCCGATGAACGAGCGCGCGGTCTGTGCGTTCTTTCGTCGTCCCTCGCTGGCCTCGACGGCGTTCCACAGGCGCTCCCGATCAAACACCCATGCGGGCGCGTGTGCGGGAGCGAGGATCTCGCGGTGGTCGAGGTCGCGCTTGCGCGCGAAGTCCCACCACTGGCCGAGACGCTCATCGTAGAGCTTGGCGCGCGCGTTGTAAGCGGCGCGAGCCACCACACTGTGGCCCTTTGCGCGGGTCACGGTCTCGCCGTGGAGTCGGTAGGTGGCCAAAGCGGCATCTCTCCGTAGGAGTCGTTCGTCACGTTGCTCGGCGGTTGACGTGCTCGTCTTCAGCCGGCCTGGGTTCGGTCCGCCGGTCCGAGTTCGCTGCGCTGGGGATCGGGGTCGGCATGCTCGGCTCTCGTGGCGCGCAGCGCGCGGTCTGTAAGCGACAGTCGGGACGACTGTATAAGCGCGCCCTCGCTGCCTCCGGCGCTGCGGGCTCGCTCTCTTGAAAGCAAGGTAAGAGGATCGGCAGCTCTCGTGCAACTTAATATTGCTGTAGCACTACGACGGAGGTACAGAGGAATAGATGCGGCGTCGCCGCTTCAGAAGGAGCTACAGCGCGTGACCATCGGACCCAAGAGCAACGATCGACTTTCGAAGGCGGAGCAGAACGCGGCTCGCTCCCTCGCGCGGCTGGGGAAGCTGCAGGCAAAGGCGGACGATTCGGAGAAGAAGAAGGACACCAAGCGCAAGGTGCTGCTGGGCGCCGCGCTCGAGACGATGATGAAGAAGGACACCTCTCTGCGCGCGCGGTTCGAGTCGTTCATGCGCGACTTCCTCAAGCGCCCTGTGGATCTGGAGGCCTTCGACTTCGGTGGAGACGCGGTCAACTACTTCGACCGGCTCGCGCACGACGCAGCCATCGAGGCCGAGTCGACCGGACCGCTCAGCGGCGCGGCGTCCAAGGAGCAGGCACCCAAGGCGCCGCCGCGGTCAGCTTCAACAAACGTCGGAGCGCCTTCCAACGGCTCCTCCTCCAAGCCATCCGGCGTGAACGCGCCGTCTGCGGCCCCCGCGGGCTGAAGGGGTGCACTTCATGACCGAGCGATATCTGGTGACGGCCGATGGCCAAGATCTGATCGATGGTGAGGCGGCGCGCCCGGAGGCACTCCGGGCCGCGCTCGCGCATCTTGATCGCGCGTTGCCGCAGCGTCAGGTCGCGATCGCAGACGCGCGCACTCTGCAAGTGTGCGCGCTTTGGGAGCGACGCGGAGCAGCGAACGGATACCGACTCGTCGGCGCATTGCAAGGATGGCTGTGATGCACGTTCAGTTGCTTCGCCCGAGCGGTGCTGCTTGTCTGTTGTCGAGAGCACGAAAGAGAGCAAGAAATGAACCTGGACCTAGACAGACTGAGCAAGGCTATGGTGATCGGTGCGTACGCAGTCGAGCTGAGCGTGCAGATTTGGTATCTCTCATGTCTGCGAGGCGCCCCGTCGACGGCAGAGCTGGACATCATCGCGACCCCTCTTCATGGGGTGGCGATCGCAGCGTTCGTGGTTGGCTTGGCCATGAAGTTGTGGAGCTCGCGGCCGGGAGCGTGAGTTCGGTGGCGACGGCCTGCACAGGCCTTGAGCGCCATCCGCAGCTCTGCGGGCAGGGGAGCGTGCGATGACGACAGTCGTTCTTGCGGAGAAGCCGTCCGTTGCGCGCGACCTGGCGCGCGTGCTCGGCGCGACCTTGCGCCGTAACGGATTCTACGAAGATGCGCGAGGCGCGTACAAGGTGACGTGGGCGCTCGGGCATCTGGTGCAGCTCGCCGAGCCGCAGGATATCAGCGCGAAGTGGAAGAGCTGGCGGGTGCTCCCGATCTTGCCCGACCACTTCCCGCTCGTGCCGCGCGGCGGCTCCGCGCAACGCGCGCAGCTCGCGGTCATCGAACGACTCTTCACTGCGAAGCGTACCGACGTGATCGTGTGTGCCACCGATGCCGGGCGCGAGGGCGAGCTCATCTTCCGCTACATCTGCGAGTACGTGTTTGACGCAGTTCCGCCAGAGAAGAAGTTCATGCGGCTTTGGGCGTCGTCGTTGACGGACGATGCAATTCGAGAAGCGCTGCGCTCTATGAGGCCGCTGCACCATTATGATCGTCTCGCTGCGGCGGCGCGTCTGCGCAGTCAGCTCGACTGGCTCGTGGGAATGAACGGGACACGCGCGCTTGCCGCGCAGGAGCCTGTACGACCGAAGGGTGCACCGTGCCTCACGGTTGGCCGAGTGCAGACACCGACGCTCGCGATGATCGTCGCTCGGGATGAGGCCATCCGGACACACGTGGCTATGCCGTATCAGGAAGTCCACGTCGACTTCGCCGTGAGAGAGGGAACGGCCGCCGGCGGGGCGAACCTGGTGCGCAGTGTGTACGTGCAGCGCAGCGAAAACGAAGCGGGCAAGCTTGTGTGGGAGCGGCGCCTCTTCGCCAAGGATGAGCGAACGGAGGAGCTTTCTGCCGAAGCGATCGCTGCGCGCGCGCGTGCTGGAGAGGCGATGGTGCTGGGCGCGAATCGCGAAAGCAAGGCATATCGCCCTCCTCTTCTGTTCGACCTCACTAGCTTGCAGCGCGAAGCCAACGTGGCTTGGGGCTGGACCGCGCAGAAGACGCTGACCGTCGCACAAGAGCTCTACGAGCAGCACAAGCTCCTGAGCTATCCCCGAACGGACTCACGGCACCTGTCAGAGACCGTGGCCGCGACGCTGCCGTCTGTGGTGGCCGCGATCCGGCCGCAGCATCCGATCGTTCTCGCGGAGCGCACGGGCATTGCGCCACTCGGCAAGCGCTTCGTCGATGATGCACGGGTGTCAGACCACCACGCGATCATCCCGACCGGCGCGCCGGCTCGGGGGCTCGCGCGTGACGGCGACGCGTACCGCTTGTACGACCTTGTATGTCGTCGCCTGCTCGGCGCGTGGCAAGACGACGCCGTCGAAGCGGTGACCGACGTCGTGCTGACAATCACGACGGGCGCGCTCGCCGATCGCTATCACGCTCGCGGCACCGAGCTCATGCAGGCCGGGTGGCGCGTGCTCGAGCCCAAGCCCCTGCCCTCGCCGCTTCCCGAAGGGCTGCGTGCAGGGGCACCGGTACAGGTGGTGGCCGCCGCGGTGAAGGCGCTCGCGACGCAGCCACCCAAGCACTACACGGAAGCGACGCTGCTGAGCGCGATGGAGTCGGCGGGCCGCGAGCTTGAGGGGGAAGCAGCCGAGGCGATGAAGGAACGGGGACTCGGTACTCCTGCAACGCGCGCGGCGACAATCGAGACTTTGGTCTCGCGCGGGTACGTCGTGCGCTCGGGCAAGTCGATCCATGCCGCCGCGGAAGGCCAGGAGCTCGTCCGGCGCGTGCACGACTCGCTGCGGAGCCCTGAACTGACCGGGGACATGGAGGCGCGCCTTCGACGCGTAGAGCGTGGCACGGATGAGGAGCAGGCGTTCGTACGCGATGCGGTGGCCCTGATCGAACAGCTCGTGGCCGCGCACCGCGGGCGCTCGCGAGCGGCATAGGGCACCGCGATGGTTCGCGCCGGCATCGGGCGAGAGTGAGGTGGGTATGCAGATTCTGTCGTTCGTGGCTTCTTACGCGTTGGGATGGATGTTCGTGCGAGCGATCCAAGTCGTTCGACTCGTCCTCCGGGACCGCATGAGTTTGGCCTTGCTCCTCGTCTTCGCCCTGCTTGCGTGGATGCAGGCGCTCCACGGTGCAAAGCGACACGAAGCGCGCTCGCTGTCGGACGCGATCGAGCAAGTGCATGCCGCGACCGGTGCGGACGCGGGCTACGCACTCCCGCAGGTGCAGCGGTGCGCGCGCTGAGGCTCGCCCCGCGCGTGTGGGCCGCATTGTTGGTGGGGCTTGTCCTTGGCTCGGCCGCCGCTGTGCGGGCCGATGCGTTGCTCGCGGCCGCGATGGAAGGAACCGCAACCTCCACCTCGAAAGTTCGCGCGTCGAGACCCTCGCGCGCGGGACGGGGCGGGCCCAAAGGACAGGCGCGGCGTGCACAAGCGCTGCTGGAGGAAGGAGCGCGCCAGTTGCAGTACGACGCGTACTTACGGGAAGCGGGCGAGCTCTATCAACTGCCGCTCGAGTTTCTGCGCGCTGTGACGCGCGTGGAGAGCAATTTCGATCCGCGCGTCGTGTCGAACAAGGGCGCCATGGGATTGATGCAACTCATGCCTGCGACGGCGCGGAAGATGGGTGTCGCGGATCCGTTCGACGCGCGTGAAAACATTCTCGGAGGGGCGCGCTTTCTGCGCGTGCTTGCGAATCGCTGGAATGGCGACCTCACGCTTACGGTCGCGAGTTACAACGCTGGCCCCGGCGCGGTCGAGCGGTACCGAGGCATCCCGCCGTTTATGGAGACGAAGCAATACGTCGTGCGTGTGCTGCGCCACTATCGGGCCTACCTGCGCGGCAACTTCCTAGTCCATCGGTGAGAGGCTGCGGCGCTCCCCAGCAGCACCCCGTCGTGCATAGTCAGGATGCCAGGAGACATGGGCCTCGCCGATCGAATCGACACAACCGAGTTCGCGGCCTGATCGGCCGGAGCAAATAACTAGAGGGCGGACATGTCACGATCACTTCTTCGCAGACTGCTTCCAATCACAGCATCATCGCCGGCGGGATACGACGGACTGCCGCGCGTCCTCACGCCGGACGGCTCTCGGTCAGGTGCGAGAACGAAGTACGAAGCTCTCAGGTCATGGCCAGGGTCTGCGCTCGTCTTGGATCTCGGAGGGATGCTCTTCCGGGAAACAGCGGGTGCTCGCGAGAGGCTTGGACAGTGAAGTGGACCCCATCTTTAGGACCACGACAGTGGTCCGCTAAGGTGGGGTCCTGCTCCGGTTTAGATCGATCAGATTCTCTCTCTCCGTCGTCGTGTCTTGCGCTGGTGTAGCCGCGTGAGATCCGTAGTCCAGCGTCAA
>DASUME010000327.1:0-9033 GCA_036277895.1 Polyangiales bacterium | reverse complement strand
CGCGCAAGTAGCCGCGCTGGCGTCCTCGAAGTCCACCGCCCGCTCTCCGGTCGTGCTCGTTGATCAGTTCACGGGCTTCGACCCCGCCGCGGACACGTCCGAGGGCACTCATCCGAACGAGTTGGGCGACAAGAAGATGGCGAAGCGCTGGTACGACGCGCTGGTCCCGCTACTGTCGAAAGCTCGCCCTTGTCTCTGATCAGTCGCCGATCCGGCGCGCGTCCTTCGGCGGCTGCCAGCTGAACGTCTTGGCATCCAGAGCGCGGTTGAACTTCACGCTCTTGAAGTCGAAGCGGTTGCGGTTGCCGGCGCTGTCCACGATCAGCACGCGGTGCACGAGGCCCACACGCTTGGCGTCGCCGTCGACGTAGAACAGGATGCGCTCGTAGTGCGGGCTCGGCTTCTTCGGCAGCAGCTCGAGCACGTAGCCGCCGCTGAAGCCCTGCGCGGCGGCGTCGAGCAGGCGCGTGTTGAAGTCGTCGCCGAGCCTGCCCTGGCCGGTCAGGAACGCGAGCGCGCTCGACACGTCGGTGTCGCCGATCTTGCGCTCGAACACCTGGCCCGGTTCCTTGTCCTCGCCCGGCTCGTAGATCAGCAGCTTCTTGCCGTCGCTGACGATCACCTTGCCGTTCGCGCCCGCGTAGTCCCAGCGCATGCGGCCCGGCTTGGCGAACTTCACGCTGCCCGTGGAGCGATCGTATTTTTGATAGAGCTGATTGAAATAGGTCTGAAAGAACTCGGCTTCAATCGACTTGGTCTGGTCGTAGAAAGCCTGGATGGCGGCGACCACCTGGGGCGCGGAAAGCTGGCTTGCGGCAGCTGCAGTCGCCGGTGCCTGGGCCAGGGCCTCGGACCGGCCCACGCTCGTCAGCATCGCGAGCGAGACCAAAAGCACAGCCGTGCGACATTTCATGACTTTCACGATGGCTCTCCAGGGGGGGCAGATCGTTTGCTGCCCAGATCGGTCTTCCCGTCGGGGGACGGTGGCAAGTGGGGTGCCATTCAACTGCGAAATCGCGGAGAAACTAGGCTCTTTTTCATGTTCAGGCGACAAACGGTGTCGGGAATAAAACTGCGGCTAGAAGGCTTGCAAGCGGCGAGGGGCACCCCCTAGGATGCCCTTCATGACGCACGCCGCACGGTGCGGTGACGTCGGATCGACAGTGGCTAGGTCGGTGCTGCCCCCCAAAGAGAAGCCCGGCCATCAGTGGAGGATCGCATGGCGAAACAGACCTTCGATTCGCGGATGACGCTCGAACACCTGGAAGACCAGCATCGAGCCCTGAAGAGGGAAGTCGAACTGCTCGGTCGCAAGGCGTTCTTGACCCCCGCGGAGCAGATCGCGGCCATCAATCTGAAGAAACAGAAGTTGGCTACGAAGGACGCTATCTCGGCCCTCCGCTCGCGCCTGAACTGAAGCTCTAGCGCTTCAGGCCCTCCAGGTCATCCAGCGCGCTGTGCATGTTGTGCAGCCACTGCGCGGAGAAACCTGGCACCCGCAGCGACTCCTCGCGGCACAGCGCGAGGGCGTGCTTTGCCCTCGCGCGATGGCCGATGCGGTAGGCCGACATGCCGGCCAGGTAGAAGTAGCCGGCGCGCTCTTCGACGCTCATGCGCCCGAGCTCGGGCTCCAGGTCGTAGAGCCAGACCTCGACCTCCTCGTAGCGGGCGGCCGAGAACGCGTCGTTTGCACGCCGCAGGTCGTCCTGGTGCGTGGTGCAGCCAGCAAGCAGCCCCAACAGGATCCAGGTGTGCCAGCTCATCGCGGCTGACTCTAGCGCGTAAGGATGAAGAGACCGAGCACCGTCAGCCCGGCGCGCACCCAGGGCACCGACAGGCCACGTTCCTTGAGCCCGGACGCCCACAGCCACACCGCGAGCATGGTCGCGCCCATCACGCCCGCAAACACCAGCGTGACCTGCATCGCGTCGAGCTTCAGCCCGTAGACGTAGTTGAGGCTGGGCGTGAACGGCGTGCCGTAGAGCAGCAGCAAGTGCACCACATACGCGACCAGCGAGTGCCGCGCGAGCATCGCGGTCCAGCCGTCTTCGCGCGCTGCCAGCAGGTGCAACAAGCCCATCAACGAGAGCACGAGCCCGACCCGGAACGCCGTGTTGAGCGGGCTCGCATGCCAAAACCACTTCGGGTCCGACCAGCGCACGCCGCTCAGGAACAGCACGTAGGCGGTCGCTGCCAGCACGAAGCCGGGCGCGATCCAGACCAGCGCGCGCGGCAGCTCGCGGCGCAGAGCCAGGGCACCGCCCACCGCGACGCCGAAGAAGCTGAAGCTCGCCCAGGGAAAGAGGGGAAACAGCGAGCCGGTCGAGGCGTCGAGCCATGGCCGCACGAACGGGCCCACGGGCAGCTCCGCGCTGTAGACGTACGGAGACGCGATGCTGATCGCGAGGCCGATGGCGCAGCACAGCGTCGCGTGGAGACGCGGGCTGCGGATCGCGAGCGCCATCAGCTGGCACACGCCGAGGCAGGCCGCGATCAAGTGCAGCGGCCCCACGCGCAACACGGGCGCCAGCGCGTCGCCGCGCAGCTTGAACGCCGCGAGCAACGACGCGCCGGGCAGCTGCAGCGCGTACCCGATCACGATCAACAGCGTGTAGCGCTGCATGCGCTTCCAGAACGAGGCCCCGAGCGTGTGGTGCGAGGCGTAGCGCGGATAGCTCGCGATCCCGAACGCGAGGCCGGCGCCGAACAGGAACGCGGGTGCGGTCAGCCCGTGCACCAGCGCGTGCCACTGCATCACCGAGCTCGGCAGCGCGTCGGGTCGCATCAGCGCGGTGAAGGTGTGGCCCTGCACCATCGACACCACCGCCAGCGCACGCAGGCGGTCGAGCGCGACGAAGCGTTCCGTCATCGCCTGGCGAGCCAGATCGGGTTGGTGAACGCGAACGGCGCCACGCCCGTGCGCCCGAGCAGCGGCTTCATGCTGCCCTCCCCGCGCACCGTCGCGACCAGGCTGCGCTCGTCGCCGACCGGCAACTTCAGCTTCACCCTGGCGTCCGCGGGCACGGTCAGCGCGCGCTCGTCGCCCAACCACAGCGTGATCTCCGAGAGCGCCATCCAGGCCGGCGCGTGCGCTTCGATCTCTACGTCCACTTCGTGCACACCGCGCGCAAGGTGTACGGTCTCGCCGGGCCCACGTCCATACACGCGAAGCTCGAGCAGCGGGCCGTTGGAGACGAACGCGCGCCCGTGCTTGAGCGCTGCGAGCACCTTGTCGCTGCGCTGTGCCTCGGCGCGCGGCACGTGCACGTACGTGCGCGGGTAGCCGACGTAGGGCAACAGCCCGGCCTTGTGCGAGTCGCTGTTGCCGGTGGCGTAGATGTGCTGACCGCGCGCCACCAACGCGAGCCAGTCCAGGAACACCTCGTCGCGGCGTGCATCCTCGGCGAGGTCGTAGCCGTTCCAGACCTCCATCGCGTCGAACGTCAGCGGAAAGTCGCTGTGTGCGGTCTGGCGATCGAAGCGTGCGAGCGCGAAGTAGCCGATGTGGCCCTCCAGCCGCGGGTGGTTCATCTGCACGAAGCTGCGCTCGTCCCTGCGCAGCTCGCGCACCAGATCGCTGGCGGAGGTGCCCGCGTACTTGGGCACCGTGAGCCGCGGAAAGACGTTGAAGTGGCCGAGCTCGGGCGCCCAGGTGGTGACCTCCAGGCCGGGCAACGTGCCCAGGCCGGCGCGCGTGAACTCCTGCTCCGCGCGCGTGACCTTGTTGTGGTTGGTCAGCACCGCGAACTGCACGTCTTCGGCGAGCACGGTGTCGATACGCGCCTGCAGCTCCAGGTTGCTATCCGGGCTCTCGTCGCTGTGTACGTGCAGATCGCACGCGGTGAAGCGCGCGCTGTCGACCTCGCGCTTCAGCGCGGCGCGCACGGTGATCGCGCCGCCGGCCTCGATGTCGATCTCGCGCTCGACGATCGACCAGTGCGGCCCGTGGCTGACGATCACGCGGTAGCGGCCCTCGCGCAGGCGCGTGGCCAGCTTGCCGGCGCGCTCGCTCAAGACGCGGTCGTCGCGCAGCGGCGAACGCGGCGCGATCCGGGCACGTGCGGGCACGGGTGCGCCGGTCTCCGCATCGGTGGCGAGGATCGTGAGCGTGCCGAGCTCACCGCGATCTGGGCGGCTCGGAGCATCGACCGCCACGGCCCCGGCCGAGAGCGCGCTCAGCAGCGCGAGGGCCGTGAACGCCATCCAGGTACGCCTTCCTTGCACGCCCGAAGGTTCGAGGCCCCACGCGACGCGCGCGCGGAATGAGCGAAACAACTGCGTGAACTCATGGTCCGGTCAGCACGGCCAATGAGCGCCGTTTGTGACGACTTCGCCGGATCTGTATAGTCTGGCCGTGTCTGCCTCCACGGCCCCCGTCGTAGCCGCCGATCAGCGCCCACTCGACGTGGCGCTGATGGAGCGCGCGCGGCACGGCGACGTGGCGGCCTTTGGGGAGCTCTACGACCGGCACGCGCCGATGGTGCTCGCACTGATGCGCCGCATCCTCGCGCGCGAGGCGCACGACCTGCTGCACGACGTGTTCATCGAGGCCTGGCAGAGCGCGCGCGAGTACGACGCCACACGCGCGAGCGTGCGTGTGTGGCTGCTGGTCCGGGCGCGTGCCCGCGCGATCGATCGGCTGCGCCGCCAGCGACGCGAGCGCAACGTGCGCGTGCTCTTGCCCACGCGCCGCGCCCACGACCCGATCGACGAGCACCAGCTCGCGGTCCGGCAGGCGCTGTCGAAGCTCGAGCCGAGCGTGCGCGAGACCCTGGAGCTGACGTACTTCGAGGGCCTCACCGCGAGGGAGATCAGCGATCGCACGGGCGCGCCGGAAGGTACGGTGCGGTCGCGGCTCGCGCGTGGCCTGTCGCACCTTCACGAGGCACTGGCGTGAGCGAAGACATCGAGAAGTTGGTCGTGCTGGCAGAAGTACTGGACGTGAGCCCGCCCGCGCCGGAGGTGCGCGCGCGGCTGCTGGCCGCGTTGCAGGGCAGCGAGCGCTGGACGCTCTACGCCGGCGAGGTGGCCGGCGCGTTCGGGCTCACGCGCGACGACGCTCTCGAGGCGCTGCGGCAGATCGAGGGCGGCGTCTGGCAGCCCGGCATCTGGCCCGGCTCGGTGCTGCTGCGCACGCCTGCGCTGATCGCGGCGCGGGCGTTGGTCGCGCGCATCCCGGGCGGCGTCGAGATTGCGCACCACAGCCACGTGACCCGCGAGCTGACCTTTCTTCTCGACGGCGAGCTGAGCGAGGAAGGGCGGGTCTATCGCAGCGGTGAGCTGATCGACAAAGCGCCCGGCTCCGCGCACGCGCTGCACTGCGTGGAGCCGTGTTTGGTCGTTTTCGGACTGCCTGCGTGATCGAAGCGCGTCGCTCGCGCGTACCTTCCGCAGTCTCTTGGCTTGGAGTGAACAATGGTGCGCACGCTGACTGCGATCGCAGTGGTGGGACTGATGGCGGGCTGCTCGGACGAGGACAAGCCCTCCGAGGAGCGCGACGACGACACGGTCGAGACCGATGACACGCCGACCAGCGACGCGTCGAAGCCCAAGCCGGACGGGAGCGTCAAGCGCGACGCGGCGCCCACGCGCAGCGGCGACGCCAGCGTCGAGGATCCGCCCGGCGAGCAGCCCGCGAGCGACGCCTCCAGGCCAAGCGAACAGCCTGCCAAGCCGTTCGACTACGAAGACGAGACGGTCGAGCTGAAGAAGGACCTGGTGATCCCCGCGGGCAAGACGGTGCGCGTCGGTCCCGGCACCACCTTCCACGCCAACGGGGACTACAAGGTCCAGGTCGACGGCACGCTCCAGGTCGAAGGCAGCGCCGACAAGCCGTCCGCGTTCACCGGCGGCGGCAGCCCCAGCTCGTGGCACGGCATCGTGGTCTCCAGCGGCGGCAAGCTCGAGCTCAGCCACGCCCAGATCAGCGGCGCCAAGTACGGCTTCTTCGCCGAGGCGGGCTCCGACTTCACGGTCACCGACAGCGTGCTCGACACCAGCTTCAAGACCGCGGTCGTGTACAGCGACGGCAGCTTCACCAACACCGTGTTCAAGGCCAGCATCCCGCCGACGATCGCGATCACCGACGCCGTCGCCGTGGACGATCCGAACGGCTCGCTGACCATCATCGACGCCTCGCCGACGATCAAGAACTGCGAGTTCGCGGGCGCCTCGCCGTTCACCGACCTGGTGCGCATCGGCGGCAATGCCTCGCCGACGTTCGACTTCGTGTACCTGCACGACGCACACTGCGCGTTCCACACCAACGGCGGCGTCAACACCTCGCCGCGCATCACCAACGCGCTGATCAAGGGCTTCTCGTACGGCTTCATGGCCTACACCACCAAGCCGATCGTCGAAGACAGCGTGTTCGAGAACAACGGCTCCGACTTCGGCCTGTGCAATGGCGCGACCGAGGCCAACGCGCCGGCGCTGAAGAACAACTTCTACAAGGCCGGCGAGGTCTCGCTCGACGCCAGCTGCTTCCGCATCAAGACCGTGGATGCCGCGCCGGCCGCCAGCGCGAACCCGAAGGCCGGAGTCAGCGGCCTCTGAAGCGCGCGCTCGCGGTCGTCGCGCTGACCCTCGCATCGCGGGCGCACGCGCATGCGCCGCTGCCGCGTGCGGTCAGCGCGGCAGGCGGCGGCATCGCGCTCTCGCTGCCGGGCTTCGGCCTGGTGGTGGGCAACGCGGGCCGCTTTGCGTACGCCTGCGATGCGTTGCTCGGCTTGCCGTTGAGCGACACCCCGCCCGCGATGGTACGGCGTGCCGACGGCTCGCTGCTGCTCGGCAGCGCCAGTGGCCTGCGCGCGACCACGGCCGAAGGCTGCCCGCGCCCGCTCGCGGGCGAGCTCGCGAACGTGCCCGTGTACGCACTCGCGGGCACCGGCTCCACCATCTTCGCGTTCGCGGGCGACGGCGTGTACCGCAGCACGGATGCGGGCGAGAGCTGGCAGCTGCGCAGCCCGTTCGCGAGCGGCGCGATGATCAGCGCGTTGATCCACGCCGACGGCAAGCTGTACGCGAGCCGCGGCACGAGCGTGCTGGTGTCGAGCGACGACGGGGCGTCGTTCGAGGTCTCGAGCGCGGAGCGCGCGCTGACGCTGCTGGCGGTGGACACGAGGCTCTGGGCGGCCGTGCGCTCGGCAACTGCCGTGGGCAACCGCGGTACCGAGATCTGGCGCGCCGCGACGGCGGCCGGACCTTGGCGCAGCGTGTTGGCGCTGAACTACTTCGGCGGGCTCACGATCGATGCCGAGGGCACGGTCTGGGTGGGCGACGAGGGCGGCGGCCTGTTCCGCTCGCTCGACGGCGAGACGTTCACGAACGTGGCCCCCGAGCTCTATCCCTCGTGCC
Source organism: Polyangiales bacterium (assembly GCA_036277895.1). Lineage (GTDB taxonomy): Bacteria > Myxococcota_A > Polyangia > Polyangiales > DASUME01 > DASUME01. The sequence continues at coordinate 1,677 of DASUME010000327.1, read as the reverse complement.
TGCAGGCCGACGGCGCGCGCATCTACTCGTGCAACGAGGATCTGCCGAGCCAGCCTGCGCTGTTCGACACCAGCGCTCCGGTGGTGAAGCTCGCGGACGTCGAGCAGCTGGTCGCCTGCGAGGGCGTGACGACGATCTGCGCCGCGGCCTGGGTGGAGTGGCAGCGCGACGTGCTGCTGCGGCCGATCTTGCCGAACGGCACGTTCGCGGACGCCGCGGTGCCGGACGCCGGGGTTGCAGACGCTGGCGTCAGCGATGCAAGTTCCATCGTCGATGCAGAGGTCGATGCGAGCGTGCAACCTCGTACGCGTGAAGACGGTTGCCACCTCGGCAGCCGCGACGGCGCACCGTGGGCGCTCGCGCTCGCGCTGCTAGCGACGCGGCGGCGAAAGCTCGGCCGCGCATAGCTGCTCCAGCTGCTCCAGCACCCAGCGGTGTGCGGGCCCGAACGTGGTGTCGCGGCGATGCACCGCCGACAGGTGCAGCACGTGCTCGTCCTCGCCCCAGGCCTCGGGCCGGATCGCGACCAGCTTCTTGGTGCGCAGGTCGTCGCGCACCAGCTGCTCTGGCAGGTTCCCCCAGCCCAGCCCCGCGCGCAGCATCAGGTGCTTGGTGTGCAGGTCCGCGACCCGGAACGTGCGCGGGGAGATCACCGCCTGGTCCTGCACGCCCGCGTCGGCGCGCTCCGAGAGCACGATCTGCACCGCGTTCACGAAGGCTGCGCTCGGGATGCGGCCCTTGCGCTGCGCCAGCGCATGCTTGGGGCTGACCACCGGGATCATGCGCAGGGCGGTCAACGCGCGGCGCTCGAGCCCGGGCAACAGCCCGAGCGGGCTGACCACACCGAGCGTCGCCTCGCCCGCCAGCACACGCTCCGCGACCGCGGACATCACCTGCGTGTCGATGCGCAGCGCCACCTCCGGGAACTGCACCGCGAAGCCCTTGCACATCGCGATCAGCGCCGGCACCGGGAACAGCGCATCGACACACAATGAGACCGACGCCTCCAGCCCGCCCACCATGCTCGCGGTCAAGCGGCGCAGGCCGTCGACCTCGCCGAGCACCCGCCGCGCCGAGCCGAGCACCGCCTTGCCGGCGTCGGTCAGGGTCGCGATCTTGGTGCTTCGATCCCAGAGCGCCACGCCGAGCTGCGCCTCCAGGTTGGCCATCGCGGTGCTGATCGCGGATTGCACACGCTTGAGCTTGCGCGCGGCGGCCGAGAAGCTGCCTTCCTCCACGACGGTCACGAAGGCGCGCAGCTGATCGAGCGTAACGGGATCGAGCATGGAACGATCTATCTCATCGAGAGATGGATATCGTCAATCGATTGCCGATTCCATGAATGACCCTGCGGACGCATGCTGGGAGTCAGAAGGAAGGACCCCATGATTACCATCCGCCCCGCCGCTGACCGAGGCCACGCCGACCACGGCTGGCTGGACACGTACCACACGTTCTCGTTCGCCGATTACTTCGACCCGAAGCACATGGGTTACCGCGCGCTGCGCGTGATCAACGACGACAAGGTGGCGGCCGGGCGCGGCTTCGGCACGCACCCGCATCGCGACATGGAGATCATCACCTACGTGCTCGAGGGCGCGGTACGCCACAGCGACAGCATGGGCACCGGCTCGGTGATCCGCCCCGGTGACGTGCAGCGCATGAGCGCCGGCACCG
>DASUME010000326.1:0-7601 GCA_036277895.1 Polyangiales bacterium | reverse complement strand
AGCTGTTCGCGCAGGCTGCCGAGGGCACGCTCGATCCCGAACAGGCGTGGGAGGTCGTGCTCGACGTGCACGGCAGGCCGCAAGTGCTGGCGCTGCGCGCGACCAAGCTGCCGGACCGGCAGCTCGCGATCACCGGCAGCGCCGTCCCTGACGACTACGGCAGCGCGCTCGGTCAGCTGAGCACGAACCTGTCCGAGATGGCCGCGCTGCACCGTGAGACCGACCGCCAGCAGCGCGAGCTGCTGCGCCGCCACGAAGAGCTGCTGCACCTGCACGCGCAGCTGGAGGAGAGCTACCAGGGGGTGGTCGCGCTGCACGCCGAGATCGGCGAGAAGGACGACTCGCTGCGCCGCGCGGGCGAGATCAAGTCGCGCCTGGTCGCCAACGTCAGCCACGAGTTCCGCACCCCGCTGAACTCGATCCTCGGCCTGACCAAGCTGCTGCTCGCGCGCACGGACGGCGACCTGACTGAAGAGCAGGACACGCAGCTCAACTTCGTGCGCCAGTCGGCCGAGGCGCTCTACGCGCTGGTCAACGACATGCTCGACCTGTCGAAGACCGAGGCCGAGCGCGTCTCGCTGCGCACGCAGAGCTTCAGCGTGGAGAACTTCTTCCTCTCGCTGCGCGGCATGCTGCGCCCGCTGGCCACCAACGAGAACGTGGAGCTGGTCTTCGAGATCCCGCATGACGTGCCGGCGCTCGACACCGACGAGGGCAAGCTGGCGCAGGTGATGCGCAACCTGGTCTCCAACGCGCTCAAGTTCACCGAGCGTGGCGAGGTGCGCGTCAGCGCGCGCGCCGACGGCAAGGGCAACATCAGCCTGATCGTCGCCGACACCGGTATCGGCATCCCGTTCGAGGAGCAGACGCGCGTGTTCGAGGAGTTCTACCAGGCCGACCACCCGCTCCAGCGCATCCACAAGGGCACCGGCCTCGGGCTCACGCTGTCGCGCAACCTGGCCGTGCGGCTGGGCGGCACGCTCACGGTCGAGAGTGAGCTGGGCAAGGGCTCACGCTTCACGCTGACGGTGCCGGTCCAGCACCCGGAGGCGCGCGAGGTGGCAGCGCTGGTCGAGCGCGGCCAGCAGGTGGAGCCCGGGAACCAGCCGGTGCTGGTGGTCGAGGACGATCGTCAGACCTTACTGCTCTACGAAAAGTACCTGCGCGGCTCCGGCTTCCAGGTGATCCCGGCGCGCACGCTCGACGAGGCGCGCGCGGCCCTGGAGCGTGTGCGGCCGTCCGCCGTGGTGCTCGACATCATGCTCGACGGCGAGGCCTCGTGGTCCTTCCTGGCGGACCTCAAGAGCAACGAAGCCACGCGCGACGTGCCGGCGCTGGTGGTGACGGTGACCAACCGCGAAGAGCGCGCACGGGCGCTCGGCGCGGACGAGTTCTTCATGAAGCCGATGGAGCGCGACTGGCTGATCAGCAAGCTGCGCTCGATGGCCCAACGCCAGACCGTCGAGACGCTGCTCGTGATCGACGACGACAAGGTGGCCCGCTACCTGGTGCGCAAGATCCTGACGGGCTCGCCGTACAACGTGATCGAGGCCAGCGACGGAGCTGAGGGCATCGTGCTCGCGCGGCGCCACCGGCCGGACGTGATCCTGCTCGACTTCGTGATGCCGCAGATGAGCGCGTTCGACGTGATCGACGAGCTCAAGCGCGATCCCACCACGCGCGAGATCCCGATCGTGATCTATACCTCGAAGAACCTGGCCGAGGAGGAGCGCAAGCGCCTGGAGAGTGAGGCCTCCGCGATCCTGCCCAAGCAGAGCTTGTCGCGCGAGCTCGCGATCGCGCGCATCCGCGAGGCGCTCGAGAAGGCCGGCATCCGCGGTAACCGAGGGCCGAACGCGCCATGAGCTCACCGCTGGTCATCCTCAACGTCAACGACGACGCGGCCACGCGCTATCTGCTGACCAAGATCCTGCGCGGCGGCGGCCACACCGTGCTGGAGGCTGGCGACGGCATGTCCGCACTGCGCATCGTGCATGCGCAGCGGCCGGACCTGGTGCTGCTCGACATCAAGCTGCCGGACATCAGCGGTCTCGAGGTCTGCCGGCGCATCAAGGGCGACCCCTCGATCGCGGGCACGCTCGTGATCCAGACCTCGGCCACCTACGCCTCTTCCGACCGCAAGGTGGAGGGCCTGGAGAGTGGCGCGGACATCTACCTGGCGCAGCCGATCGACGCGGTCGAGCTGCTCGCCACGATCCGCGCCGTGCTGCGCACGCGCTCCGCCGAAGAAGCCGAGCGCAAGACCGCCCGGCGCCTGCACCGCACCTTCGACGCCATCCAGGACGCGCTGCTGCTGATCGACAGCCAGGGCCGCGTCGAGGAGGGCAATGGCGCCGCGCTCCGCCTCGTGGACCGCACCGCGCGCGAGCTCGCGGGCGAGAACATCTCCCACGTACTGCGCAAGGTGATCGCGCACGAGCCGCTGGAGAACCTGCTCACGCGCGTGCGCCAGGGTCGCCACGAGATCGAGACCGTCTCGGGCGAGCGCTGCTATCGATTGAGCGGCTACCCCGTGCAGCACGACGACGGCTCCAGCGAGGGCACCGTGCTGATGATCGCGGACGTCAGCGAAGAAAAGCGCGTGGCGCGAGAGCTGGCCGCGCGCGTGGAAGAGCTGGCCGAGGCGGCGCGCCGCAAGGACGAGTTCCTGGCCATGCTGGCGCACGAGCTGCGCAACCCACTGCACGCGATCAGCGCCGCCAGCAACGTGCTCGATCAGACCGGTACACCGAACCTCGCGCGCCCGCGCGACGTGATCCATCGCCAGGTCGCCGTGCTGGCGCGTATGGTCGACGACCTGCTCGAGGTCTCGCGCATGACCCGCGGCGCGCTGGAGCTGCGCACGCGAACGCTCGATGTCGCGCACGTGGTGCGGCAGGCGGTGCAGGGCAGCCGGCTCACGCTCGACGCGCGCAGCCAGCAGCTGGTGCTGAAGCTGCCGGACGGCCCGTTCGAGATCGAAGGCGACGACCTGCGCATCGAGCAGGTGCTGATGAACCTGCTCAACAACGCCTCCAAGTTCTCCGAGCCCGGCAGCACGATCACGCTCGAGCTGCGCGAGCGCTGGGACGAGGAGCACCGGCTGGCCGAGATCTCGGTGCGCGACGAGGGCATCGGCATCCCGCGCCCGATGTTGACCAAGATCTTCGACCCGTTCGTGCAGATCGACCACTCGCTGGCGCGCTCGCTGGGAGGGCTCGGCATCGGGCTGTCGATGGCCAAGAGCCTGATCGAGCTGCACGGCGGGCGCGTGCTCGCGCGCAGCGAAGGGCTCGGCAAGGGCTCCGAGTTCATCGTGCACCTGCCCGCCGTACCGGGCGTCACGCCGGCCGTGCCGGAGCCCGTAGCGAGCGCGGCCGAGCCCAGCAACGGCCACGCCTTGCGCGTGGTGGTGATCGAAGACAACGAAGACACGCTCGAGCTGGTGCAGATGTGGCTACGTCACATCGGCCACGACGTGCAGGGCGCCAGCGACGGCAACAGCGGGCTGGAGCTCGCGCTCAGCGCCAAGCCGGACGTCGCGCTGGTGGACATCGGCCTGCCCGGCATGGACGGCTACGAGATCGCACGTAGCGTGCGCGCCGCCGACGAAGGTGACGACATCTACCTGGTCGCCGTCACCGGCTACGGACGCCCCGAAGATCGCGCGCGTGCGCTCGACGCGGGCTTCGACGCGTACATCGTGAAGCCGCTCGACGTCGCCGGTCTGAAGAGTGCGCTCGACCCGAACGCGATCGCGCAGGGGAAGCGGAAGCGCACCGGCGGCCGCCACAGCAGCCCGCCCGCGCCGAGTCCAAAGAGCTGATCCGCGCCGCTCGACCACGCGGTCGCGGTCAGCAGGCTCGTTATTCGACCGTAGCGGTCAGCGTGAACGTGGTGTCCGTCACCGGCGGGAACTTGTCGACCACGATGTAGAGGTCGCCCGCAGGCACGTTGTTCAGCACCAGGTCGCCGTCCGAGCAGGTGTTGCAGCCGTTGTCGCCGCAGGCGGCAGGGTCGTCCTTGCACGCCGGCGTCGCCGTGGGCAGCTGGTAGAGCACGCTGTCGAACGTGCCCGTGGCGCCGCCCGTGGAGAGCGTGAGCTTGGTGGCCGGCGCAGCCAGCGTCACCTTCACCACGCGGTCCGGGAAGCCGCTCATCGTGTCGCCGCCGACGCAGCCGCTCGGCCAGTCCCAGAACGACGCGTTGTTGAGCTCGCCGGTCACGTTGCCCGGCGCGGCGAGCGTCAGCGGGGCGTTGGCCGCGCACGCCTGCTGGCGCGCGTTGACCCTGGTCAGGCACGAGTAAGTGTCGTTGTTCGCGTTCGGCGAGCAGACGCTGTTGGTCGCACAGCGATTGAAGCCGCTCGGATCGCAGCTGGAGCCGGCTTGCGGCGCCATCTCGAGCTTGGCGAGCTTCTCGTCGCTCACGTTGCCGGCGACGTCCGTCACCTTGACCTTGATCGCTCTCACGAGCGTGATCACTTCCTGCGAGGGCGCGAACTTCGCGAAGAAGTCCGCGTACGCCGTGTCGTGCGCGATCTTGAGCGTGAAGGTGGGGCTGCCGGGCGTGGACCCGTCTCCGTCGGTATCCACGTCGACCGTGTTGTTGCCCGCGGCGTCGGAGTAGAACGTGATCGTGTAGGTGTCGATGTCGCCGTTCTTGTCGCTACCGGCGATCAGGATGCGGCGGCCGAGATCGTCGTTGTAGAAGCCGACCTTGCTCAGCGTGGGCTTGTCGTTGCCGGCCGCAGCGAGCGGGCCGGCGTCCTTGGGGCCCGCGTCCTTGCCTGCGTCCGTGCCGGCGTCGCGGCCCGCGTCCGTGCTGGCGTCCATGCCGCCGGCGTCGCGCCCGGCGTCCTCGCGCACCGTCGCGTCGGTCGGGTTGCCGCTGTCCACTGGCGCTTTGTCATCGCCACCGTCGTCGTCGCCACATGCGCCCGCGAAAGCCGCGGCCACGACCAACGCCAATGCACGCCCGCGATGCGCTGCGCGGCTCTGCTCAGATCTCGTCACTGTTGCCCCCTACGCGAAGAAATGGCCCTCGTGCGGCTCGCTTCATCGAGCAGCGCGCTCGCATGAGCGCTCGCATCGTTCCTCGTCGAAGGAACGGCCCCCGTCCGTATGCTCGGCGACAAGCCGGCATTATGCAACTGACTTACTTTGCTTCCGACGCGGGATCGCCCGCGCAAGCGTGCATGCAGTCTGCAGACTGGACTGCTCAAACGGAGATGGCCCCCCGAGCAGAGCTCGAGAGGCCATCGTCACGTTCGGTTCGAGACCAGCTCGGACCGTGTTCAGTTCACGACGCCGGGGCTCTCGCAGTCGGCGGCGTAGCTGCCCGCCAGACCGGAGTTGTAGGCGAAGTCCGCGCCCGGGCCGCAGATCAGGTCGTTGTCGACGCCCACGCCGTGGTCGGTGCCGTCGAGCGTGTCGTTGCCCTCGAGGCCGCGCAGGGTGTCGTTGCCGGCACCGCCGTTGATGACGTTGTTCAGCAGGTTGCCGGTGATGTCGTCGTTGCCGGCGCCCGCGTTGAGGTTCTCGACGTCCGCACCGATGTTGTCGAGCTCGCCGCTCTGGCCGTCGTTCGCCGCTTCGCCGTCCATGGTGACGATGAGCTGCTGCGTACGCTGGCTGTAGTCCACGAGGTCGTCTCCCGTGCCGCCCGTGATGTCGTCGTTACCCGTGCTGACGCCGAGGGCACCGACCGTGTACTCGATGAAGGTGTCGTTGCCGGCGAGGCCATCCAGGATGTCGTTGCCGGTGCCGCCCGTGATCACGTTGGCCAGCGTGTTGCCCGTGATCTCGTCGGCGACGGTGCCGCCCTTGAGGTTCTCGACGTCCGCCTTGACGTTGTCATTCTCGTTGTCTTCGCCGTCGTCCGCCGCACTGCCGTCCATCGTGACCTTGAGCGCGGCCGTGCGGCCGCTGTAGTCGACGGTGTCGGTGCCGGCGCCGCCGGTGAAGATGTCGCCGCCGTTGGGGGCGGTCTCTTCGCTGAAGGTGTCGTCACCCTCGTCGCCGAACAGGTTGTCGTTGCCGTCCTTGCCGATCAACGTGTCGTTGCCGGGTCCGCCCTTGAGCTGGTTGTCGGCCGCGTTGCCGGTCAGCGAGTCGTTGCCCTTGCCGCCCGTGACGCCCTCGCAGTTGTTCGCGATCGAGTCGGACTCGCCGGACTCGCCCGCCGTGCCCGGCGTGCCGCCGACGCCCGCGTCGACGCCACCATCGACGCCGCCGTCCGCGCCGCCGCCCGGCGTGCCCAGCACGGCCGTGATGACGTTGGTGCGGAGGTCGTAGCTGACCACGTCGATCGACGTGTTGGTCGACTCGTCGCCACAGTCGATCACGTCGCTGCCATCGGCCGTCGCGGTGCCCTGGATGATGTCCGCGCCCTCTTCACCGTTGAGCGTGTCGACGAGTGCGCCACCGCTGAGGGTGTCGTTGCCCGGACCGCCCCACAGGGTGTCCGCCTGACCGCCGCCGACGAGCACGTCGTTGCCGTCGCCGCCGAACACGGTGAGTGGGATGGACGCGGCGCCGTTGACGCCCTTGGTCACGGTCGCGTTCGTCGCCGTCAGCGCGTCCGCGCCGCTGGCGAGCGCGAGGTTCAAGCTCTCGACGCCCGCGAACGTGATGTCCTTGTAGTTGTCCGCGTTGAAGGCGAGGCCGTCGGAGCCGATGAAGATCGTGTCCGCCGCCGCGGTGGTGCGGATGTTGACGATGTCGCCGCCGCCGGTCCCGAGGTCGATCGCGATGCCACCCGCGCTGGCGGTGGCGACGCCGGGCGCGAAGAAGCCGCCGAGGAAGTCGATGATCAGCGACTCAGCCGCACCGGCAGCACCGTTGATGACCAAGCGCTTGAGCGTGGTGGAGTTTGCCTCCACGGACGGCACGGTCGGAGTCGCCACCGTGGCGCAGCTGCCGCCGTTGACGAGGATCACCGAGTCCACCGCACGCTTGCCGATCACGATCGTCTGCGAGATGGTCGAGGTCACCGTAACGATGCCGTTCGCAAACGCGCAACCCGCCGTCGCGTTGACGCCGTTGGTCAGAGCGACGTTGTTCAGCGGATCGAGGTTCTGATACGCGCCGCCGATCTCGGGGTACTTCGTGTCGTCGCCCCAATCTTCACCCGGTGCGGGAGCTCCATCGTCGTTCCGACTGTGACCAGTAGCGCAACCCGTCAACGTGATGATTCCGAGCGCGACTGCAGTCGCGACGTAGGAACTTCCTGCCCTCATATGCCCTCCATGGCGAAACTTGATCGCCGTCCCCGACAACATGGTCGGCGGCTTAGGCCTCGTATCGGTCGAGAAAATGCAGTGCTTGAGCTATTTCGTGACGCAATTTTTCAGGCACCCTTCGCACTTACACGAGCACCACTCGGAACGCGTCATCCCGAAAGGGAAGGTTCTGATGTAGTCGTGCAACGCACGATCTGACGTCTGAGTGTGTTCCGACTGCTTCACGGAACACCAATTAGCGAGCGAGACGCGGCATGCAGTCGCGCACGCAGAGCGGACAGACACAGACAGTAAGACCGCGACGCGACTGAAAACTTCGCGCGCGAAGTGGTTCGATCTGCGCAGCCAGCACGGTGCT
>DASUME010000325.1:0-3093 GCA_036277895.1 Polyangiales bacterium | reverse complement strand
GCTTGCGCGTGATCGACTCACTCAGTCTTGCCGCGCGAATGCCCGCCTGGCTCACTCCAGCGGCACTCGCCTCTTTTCTGCCCCTTCGATCAGCCGAGAAGCGCGCGCAGCGATTCCGGTGTCTGCAACTCGATGGCATCGAGCCTCTGCAGAAACCGCGCGTAGCTCTTGTACCCCGGCGCGTACGTGCCCTTGAGGTAGACGTCGATCAGGCGCGTGCTGGCGAAGCGCAGGCAGCCGACGCGCAGCGCCCAGTGCAGCCCTGCCCACTCCTCTTCCCGGATCGCGCGCTCGCTCTGGTAGCCCTGCACGAGTGCGCGCGCGAGGGTCCAGTCGAGCTGATCACCGCAGCACCACGCGAGCAGCGTGACGGCGAGATCGTAGATCACGATGCCGTCGCTCGCGCTCTCCCAGTCGAGCAGCGCCGCGAGCTGGTCGCCTTGCCAGAGCACGTTGTCGCGGAACAGGTCGCCGTGCACCACGCCCTGGGGGAGCGCGGGTGCGTTCGACAGCTCTGCGTGCAGCGCGCGTAGGCGTGCGAGCGGCGCGCTCAGCTCCGGGCGCTGCGCGGCTTCGGCCTTGTCGTGCAGCTTCACGAGCTCGTCGAGCGTGAAGCGACCCTGGCGTCGGATCGGAAAGTCTTCGCCTGCCTTGCTCGCACGCGCGAGCGCGGCGCCGACGTCGTGCAAGCGTGCGGGCGTGACGCGCGCCTGGCAGAGGTCTTGGCCCTTCACGAGCTCGAACACCGCGACGGGACGTCCGCCCACGCGCAGCTCGCCGGGCTTGGGCCCACGAATACGCGGTGGAACCGGCACGCCGCGCGCGACGAGGTGATCGAGCAGCGCCCACTCGTACTCGACGCCGTCGACGTCTTGCTGCTCGTACAAGCGCACGAACACGCGGCCGCGCTCGCTCTCGAGGAAGTAGTTGGAGTTGACGGTGCCGGCCGGAACCGAGCTCACGCCGAGGCAGCGTCCGAGCCCGTGTGCAGCGGCGACGCGCGCGCCGTCTTCGTTCGTCAAAGGTGTGAAAGCTGCCATTTCTGCCGAGGACTTTCGCTAAGGCGCGCGATCTACCACGTAGCTCCGCGCGCGCATGGTGTTGTGAAGCGGGCGGGCATCACACCTTGCTCTGCTGTGCCGCTTGCGGTGCGCCATGTGCGCGAAGCAGGAAACGTGCAGCGGCTACGCGTCGTTCTTTACAGGCTCGAATGCCTAATGATATGGCGGACGGGTGGCGTTCGTTGAGCGTCCACGAGGGGGGAAGTGGGGATGGACTCGAAGAAATCAGCCGCGCGCGCGGCCAAAGATGTGCGCGCGTCTACGAGCAGCGCACGTAACACGGAACGCAGTCAGATCCTGAGCAAGCGCCCGAGCGCGCCGCCAACGGAGCTGGCCGCCAAGAAGCGCGCGAGCCTTCCACCCCAGGCACCCGACAACGACAACGCACCCCGCGGCAAGACGCTGGCGGCGGTGCCGAGCAAGCCGCCGGCGGCCATGCCGAGCAAGCCGCCGGTCTCCGGCATGCCGGGCAAGCCCATGGTCCCGAGCATCCCGCGTGGGCGCCTGCCCACCGGCAGCTTGCACACCGAAGCGCGCACCCCCGCCCAGGCCGAGTCGATCAAGCAGCGCCTCACCACGCTGATGAACACCCAGCAGAAGCTGGTCGAGATGAAGCGCTCGCACCAGAAGCACTTCGCCGAGATCGGCGAGCTGCTGCACCGCGTGCGCGAGCAGCGGCTGTTCGAGGTCAAGGGCTACAGCACGTTCGAGAGCTTCATCGAGCGTGAGGTCAACCTCAGCCAGTCGTTCTGCCTGCACGCCGTGCGCATCTTCGAGACCTTCCTGCCGGCCGCAGTGCAACAGTACGGCTTCGCACGCCTCGCAGCGGCCGTCGACGCGCTGGACCAGAACAGCCTGGCACCGGCCGCCTCCGCGGGGAACGAGTCGTTGCGCATGGCGCGCTCGCCGATCCCGCCGCACAAGCTATAAAGCTCGCGTGGAGCCCCCCGAAGGAGCATCGGCACGGTGCTAGCGCTGTTCGCAGCGTTCGTATGCGTGATCGCCAATGGCTTCTTCGTCGCGGCGGAGTTCGCGCTGGTCAAGGTGCGCCCCACCTCACTCGAGGCGCGCGCCGCGGCAGGCGATCGCAGCGCCGAGCTCGGCCTGACCGCGATCAAGAACCTCGATGCCTACCTGGGCGCCACCCAGCTGGGCATCACGCTCGCGTCGCTCGCGCTCGGCTGGCTGGGTGAGCCCGCGATCGCGGTCCTGATCGAGCCGCCGCTGATGCGCGCGGGCGTTCCCGAGAACGTCGCGGCCCCGATCGGGCTCACGGTCGCGTTCCTGACCATCACGCTCGGGCACATCGTGATCGGCGAGCTCGCGCCCAAGTCCCTGGCGATCCAGTACTCGGACAAGATCGTGCTGCTCTCGGCGCGCGTCATGCACGCCTTCTATCTGGTGGCGTATCCGTTTCTGTACGTGCTCAACGGCTCGGCGAACGCGCTGCTGCGCCTGTTCGGGCTCGGCGCGGCGCAGGAGCACACGGGCGCCCCGTCGTCCGACGAGCTGCGCTTGATCGTGCAGACCTCGTTCCGCGCGGGCGGCCTCGACGGCACCCAGCGCGACTTGCTGGAGCGCGTGTTGCGTGGCTCCGGGCGCAGCGTGCGCGCGATCATGGTGCCGCGCGTGGACATGAGCGTGCTCTCGATCGAAGCGGATATCGCCACCACGGAAGCGCGCATGCGGCGCGAGGCGTACAGCCGCTACCCGCTCAGCGAGAACAACGATCCGGACCGCATCGTCGGCTACCTCTACGCCAAAGACGTGTGGACGGCGCAGCAGCCGCAGCGCACGCGGCTCGCTTCCTTGCGACGCGATATCCTGTTCGTGCCCGAGTCGCGCACGGTAGCGGAGATGCTCGAAGACTTCCGCACCAGCAACATCCCGATCGCGATCGTGGTCGACGAGTACGGCGGCACCAGCGGACTGGTGACGCTCGAGGACTGCGTCGAGGAGATCGTCGGAGACATCCGCGACGAGACCGACGACGAGCCGGTGCGAACGCTGATCCGGCCCGACGGCTCGGTGG
>DASUME010000324.1:0-25778 GCA_036277895.1 Polyangiales bacterium | reverse complement strand
CTGACGCATGGCGGGCATCGCCCCGTCCGGTCCCCTTCGTTCACCCGCATCGTGATGGCGTGGCCTACTGGCGCGCGTCATTTGCACGAGGGTGAGAAGAAGAGACTTCCTGCGCATGACTGGGGCGGGCGGGCTGGCGGCGGCGTTACCGCGCACGGCGCAGGCCGGGCCGCTCGAGGTACTCAACTACCAGCTGACGGTGCCGGAGATCTTCGCCCCGCTGCCGGATCCACCCGAGCACTCGCCGGCGATCGTGATCGGGACCGGCTTCGGCGGCGCGGTGGCGGCGCTGCGGCTCGCGCAGGCGGGCATCCAGACCACGCTGCTGGAGCGCGGGTCGCGCTGGCCCAAGGATCCGCAGCGCGCCATCTTCAGCGGCGACACGGTGCCCGATGGGCGAGGCTTCTGGCATCGCACCAGCTGGACCAACAGCTCCGGCGTGCAGCAGTCCTTCGATGACTTCGGCGGCGTGCTCGACCTGCTGCAGGCCGATGGCCTGAACGTATACCGCGGCGCCTGCGTCGGCGGCGGCTCGATCGTCTACAGCGGCGTGATGATCGAGCCCGAGCAGCGCTTCTTCGAGGCCGTGTTCCAGGGCCGGCTCGACTACGCGTCGATGCGAGCGCTCTACTATCCGCGCGTGCGCGCGCTGATGCAGCTGAGTCCGATCCCGGACGACATCTACAACAGTACGTTCTTCCAGCACTCGCGGATCTGGGACCAGCAGGTGCGGCGCGCCGGGTACACGCCGCAGCGCGTCGACACGGTGTTCAACTGGAGCGTCGTGCGCGACGAGATCGCCGGACGCACGCGGGCGAGCGCGATCGTCGGCGAGAGCACGTTCGGCAACGCCAACGGCGCCAAGTTCGATCTGACGCAGAACTACCTGCCGCTGGCGGAGCAGACCGGGCGCGCCAAGATCTATCCGGGCCACCAAGTGCGCCGGATCGGGCGCCAAGCCGATGGCCGCTATGTGGTGCAGGTCGACAAGATCGATCCCACCGGCGCCGTGCTCGCGCAGCGCACGCTGCTGACCGAGCGCCTGTTCCTCGCGGCAGGCTCGATCGGCACCACCGAGCTGCTCCTGCGCGCACGCGGCGACGGCTCCCTGCCCAACCTCAGCGACGAGGTCGGCCTGGGCTTCGGCAGCAACGGCGACGCGGCGGTGGTTCGCTCGGGCTCACCCGGCGCGTTCATGCAGGCCGCCCCGTGTGCCTCGCGCATCGTCGACGAGTCGGGTCCGCTGCCGGTCAGCCTGGAGAACTGGTGGACGGCCGGCGTGCCCGACGTCGGCGTGATCTCGTCGGTCGGCATGGTCGCGGATCCGACGCGCGGTCGGCTGCACCTGGCGGACGATCGCATCGCGCTGCAGTGGCCCGGCAACGATCGTGTGATCGAGGCCGCGCGCCCGGTGAACGAGCGCATCGCGCGCGCGAACGGAGTGCCCACCGGCCTGTGGCCGATCAGCCCCGACGTGACCGCCAACTTCACCGCGCATCCGCTCGGCGGCGCAGTGATGGATCGCGTGACCGACAACTTCGGCCGCGTGACGGGCTACCCGGGGCTGTACGTGATCGACGGGGCCCTGCTCCCCGGCAGCTGCGGCACCGCCAACCCGTCGCTGACGATCGCCGCGCTCGCCGAGCGCAACATCGAGGCGATCATCAGCCACGCCGGCTGATCAGGCGGCGACCAGGCCGGCGCGCTTCATCAGCGCGTCCTGCGACGGCTCGCGGCCCATGAAGGTCTTGTAGAGCTCCATCGGGTCCGCTTCGTTGCCGCGCGAGAGCACGGAGGCGATGAACGCGGCGCCCACCTCGCGGCTGAGCACGCCTGCGTCCGCGAAGCGCGAGAAGGCGTCTGCCTCCAGCACCTCGGCCCACTTGTAGCTGTAGTAGCCGGCCGCGTAGCCCACCGGCGACGCGAACAGGTGGCCGAAGCCCGCGATCATCGCGAAGTCTTCTGGCAGGGGCGCCGGCGTGTGGTCCTGCGCGACCTTGCGCGCGTACGCCATCACGTCGCCGTCGCGCGCCGGGTCGTAGTCGATGTGCAGCGCGAGGTCGACGCCCGCGAGCCCCAGCTGGCGCATCTGCATGTTCGCGGCGCGGAAGGTGCGCGTCTTTTGCAGCTTCGCGAGCAGCGCGTCCGGGATCGGCTGGTTGGTCTCGTAGTGGCGCGCGAAGAAGTCGAGCACCGAGCGCTCCCAGCAGAAGTTCTCCATGATCATCGACGGCAGCTCGACGAAGTCCCACGCCACGCGTGTGCCCGCCAGGCTGCGCACTTCCGCGCGCCCCATCAGGTGGTGCAGCAGGTGGCCGAACTCGTGAAAGAGCGTCTCCACGTCCTGGTGCGTGAGCAACGCGGGCTTGCCGCCGCTCGGCGGCGTGGCGTTGGCGCACATCACGCCGAGGTGCTTGGTGTGGTTGCCCCCCGGCAGCCCGGTGATGAAGTCGCCCATCCAGGCGCCGCCGCGCTTGTCGTCGCGCGGGTACAGATCCGCGTAGAACGCGCCGATCTCGCCGCCCTTCTCGTCGAGCACCGCGTAGTAGCGCACGTCCTTGTGGTAGCTCGGCGCGTTGCTGCGCCGCTCGACCTTCACGCCGTAGAGGCGCGAGACGAGCAGGAACATGCCCTCCAGCACGCCGTCCACGCTGAAGTACGGGCGCAGCGCCTCCTGGTCGAAGTCGTAGCGCTGCTTGCGCAGCTTCTCGCTGTAGTAGCCGATGTCCCAGGGCTCGAAGGTGGTGATCTCCTTGTCGAGCTCGAGCTCGTTGCGGAAGTCGACCAGCGCCTGGTTCTCTTTGTCGTAGAACGGCCGGGTCGCCTCGCGCAGCTCGCTGATGAAGTGCTGTGCGCGCTCGCCCTTCTTGGCCATGCGATCTTCGAGCGTGAGGTCCGCGAAGTTCTCGAAGCCCAGCAGCCGCGCCTTCTCCTTGCGCAGCTCGAGGATCTTCGCGATCAGCGGGCGGTTGTCGTAGGGCGGCGAGGAGGCGCGCGTGTTGTAGGCGCGGTAGAGCTGCTCGCGCAGCGCGCGGTCGTCGGCGTAGGTGAGCACCGCGACGTAGCTCGGCTGGTGCAGCGTGAAGCGCCAGCCCTCCTGGTTGCGCGCGCTGGCGCTCTCGCGAGCCGCTTCGCGCGCGCTCTCGGGCAGCCCGGCCAGCCGGGTCTCGTCCGTGATCAGCACCTCGAACGCGTTCGTCGCGTCGAGCAGGTTCTGCGAGTACTCGGTGGTGATCTTGGACAGCTCCACGCTGAGCTTCTCGACCCGCGTCTTGGCGTCCGGCGACAGCTCGACGCCGTTGCGGCGAAAGTCCTCGAGCGTCTGCTTCAGGAAGCGGGCGCGCGCCGGGTCGAGCGCCTTGGCCTCGGCCGTGTCGGCGAACTCCTTGAGCACGCGGTACAGCTCTCCGTCGAGCGACAGGCCGGCGTAGAACTCGCTGACCTTGGGCTGCACGCTGTTGTACGCCTCACGTAGCTCGGGGGTGGTGGCGGTGGCCTCCAGGTGACCCACCACGGCCATCGCGTGCTCGAGCTCCTCGGTGGCGGCGTCGAGCACGGCCAGGGTGGTCGCGTACGTGCGCTCTGTGCTCAGGCGGAGCTTGGCCAGGCGCTCCTTGGCCCGGGCCAGCAGGAGGTCGACGGCGGGTTCGACGTGCTCGGCGCGGATGGCGTCGAAGGGCACTTCGAAGGTGTAGGAGAGCAACGGATTCTCGGCGGACCTCATCCCCACGAGTGTACCCGATGCGGCACGCCGTCGAGCCGCAGGGAACCCGATCCCGAGCGCAGGCGACCCCCAACTTGGTGAGATCGAGCTCGAACCGTCGTCCCCATTACGGCTTGGGTCAGGCCGGCGTCGGCCTCGTTATCTCTCCGAAATTTCGCAAGTCTCGACCGGAGACACGATGGGCAGCGCCTTGCTCCGCCAGAACATGCATGTCAGACCGCGCGACCGTCATGACCACGCCTACACGCTCCGATCTGCGCAACATTGCGATCATCGCCCACGTCGACCACGGCAAAACGACGCTGGTCGATGCCATGCTCAAGCAGACCGGAACGTTCCGTGAGAACGAGGCCGTTGCCGATCGCGTGATGGACTCCAACGATCTCGAGCGCGAGCGCGGGATCACCATCCTCGCGAAGAACGCCTCGATCCTCTACAAGGGCGTGCGCATCAACATCATCGACACGCCCGGCCACGCCGACTTCGGCGGCGAGGTGGAGCGCACGATCTCGATGGCCGACGGCGTCTTGCTGCTGGTGGACGCGGCCGAGGGCCCGCTGCCGCAGACGCGCTTCGTGCTCGGCAAGGCGCTCGAGCTCGGCATCCCGGTGATCGTCGTGATCAACAAGATCGACCGCCCGGACGCGCGCCCGGACGAGGTGCTCACCGAGACCTTCGATCTGTTCTGTGAGCTCGAGGCCAACGAGGGCCAGCTCGACTTCCCGACCGTGTACACGATCGCGAAGCTCGGCCAGGCGAAGCTGGACATCAAGGACGAGGGCACCAACCTGGTGCCGCTGCTGGAGACGATCCTCACGCGCGTGCCCGAGCCGCGCGCGGACGTGAGCGGCGGGCTGCAGGTCCTGGTCACCAACGTCGAGCACGACGAGTACGTCGGCCGCCTGGCGGTGGGTCGCATCAAGCGCGGCAAGATCAAGCTCGGCGAGCAGGTCATGCGCCTGGGCGAGACCAAGAACGACCAGTTCAAGGTCTCGCAGCTGTACGGCATGCGCGGCGTGAAGCGCACCAGCGTGGAAGAAGCCGGCGCCGGCGACGTCGCGCTGATCGCGGGCTCGGACGAGATCCAGATCGGCGACACCATCACCAGCCTCACGGTCCAGGAGGCGCTGCCGCGCATCGTGGTCGAGGAGCCCACCATCAAGGTGCGCTTCCAGGTCAACAGCTCGCCGATGGCGGGCCGCAGCGGCAAGTGGGTCACCTCGCGCCACCTGCGCGATCGCCTCGAGCGCGAGATGCGCAAGAACCTGGCGATGAAGATGGAGGAGACCGACACCCCCGACGCGTTCATGGTCTATGGACGCGGCGAGCTGATGATCGCGATCCTGCTCGAGAACATGCGCCGCGAGGGCTACGAGGTCGCGGTCTCGATGCCCGAGGTCGTGACCAAGGAAGTCGACGGCCAGCTGTCGGAGCCGGTCGAGCGTGTGGTGATCGACGTGCCGGACGAGTACGTCGGCGCGATCACGCAGCGCCTCGGTGAGCGCCGCGGCCGCATGGACAAGATGCACAACCTCGGCTTCGGGCGCTCGCGCGTGGAGTACGTGGTGCCGTCGCGCGGCTTGATCGGCTTCCGCGGCTTGTTCCTCACGGACACGCGCGGCACGGGCCTGCTCAACACGCAGTTCCACGGCTGGCAGCCGTACTCCGGCCTGATGCAGCTGCGTCCGAACGGCGCCATGGTCAGCGACCGTCAGGGCACGGCGATCCCGTACGCGCTGTTCAACCTGCAGCCGCGCGGCGAGATGTTCGTGAACCCGGGCGTCGACGTCTACGAGGGCATGATCATCGGCGAGCACAACCGCGCCAACGACCTCGACGTCAACGCCTGCCGCGAGAAGAAGCTCACCAACATCCGCGCGGCCGGCCGCGACGAGAACATCATCCTCACCCCGCCGCGCGCGCTCACGATCGAGACCGCGATGGAGTGGATCGACAGCGACGAGCTGGTCGAGATCACGCCGGACGCGATCCGGATCCGCAAGAAGATCCTCGAGTGCAGCCGCCGCCCCAAGCGCCCCACGGCTGACTGAGCGCGTTCGGGAGCTGTCGGGGCCTGCCCGCAGTCCGTACGCTCAAACGCTTGAACAAGTCACGCATCGTCACCGAGCTGTCGCCGACTGATCAGGCTGCGCGTCACGCGCCTCGTCCACTTTCTCCACTGCACTTGGACGTGTGGAGGAGACATGAAGACGAAGATTCGCAAGCTTGGCTTGGCGGTGCTCGGGACCGCGTTGGCGATTCCCGCCGTCAGCTTCGGGGCCGAGCAGCTGCTCAACGATTCCGAATGGACCGACGACGGCCTCAAGGCCCTGCGGTCCGCGCAGCTTCACCGCTTGGACAAGCGTGAGCGCGCCAACAACGTGATCCTGTTCGTCGGCGACGGCATGGGCATCAGCACCATCACCGCGGCGCGCATCCTGGATGGCCAGAAGAAGAACCAGCCGGGCGAGGAGAACAAGCTCTCGTACGAGAACTTCCCGAACCTGGCGCTGGTGAAGACCTACTCGGTCAACCAGCAGACGCCGGACTCGGCGCCCACGATGACCGCGATCATCACCGGCGTGAAGACCAAGGACGGCATCCTCTCGGTCGACGAGAACGTCGTCCGCAAGGACCACACCACGGTCAAGGGCAACGAGCTCACCACGCTGCTCGAGCTGGCCGAGGATCACGGCCTCAAGACCGGCATCGTCTCCACGGCGCGCATCACGCACGCCACGCCGGGCGCCACCTACGCGCACACGCCCGAGCGCGACTGGGAGTCCGACAAGGAGCTCTCGGCCGCCGCCAAGGCCGCCGACTTCCCGGACATCGCGCGTCAGCTGATCGAGTTCAAGCGCGGCGACGGCATCGACGTGGTGTTCGGCGGCGGCCGCGAGTACTTCCTGCCTGCCACCAAGCAGGACCCGGAAGACACCAGCGCCACCGGTCGCCGCACCGATGGCCGCGACCTGACCGCCGAGTGGACCACCAAGTACCCGGGCTCGCAGTTCGTCTGGAACCAGGCGCAGTTCGACAAGCTGGACGGCGACAACGGCCAGCACGTGCTCGGCCTGTTCGAGCGCTCGCACCTCGAGTACGAGGCCGACCGCGCCAAGGACACTGCGGGGGAGCCCTCGATCGCGCAGCTGACCACGAAGGCGATCGAGATCCTCTCGCGCAACAACGACAAGGGCTTCTTCCTGATGGTCGAGGGCGGCCGCATCGATCACGCGCACCACGCGGGCAACGCCGCGCGCGCGCTCGAAGACGCGGTCGCGCTGGCGGACGCGGTCAAGGCCGCGGACCAGCTCACGGACGAGCGCGACACCACGATCCTGGTCACGGCCGACCACAGCCACGTGTTCACGATCGGCGGCTACCCGGCGCGCGGCAACGACATCCTCGGCAAGGTGATCACGCTCGACGCGACCGGTGAGATCGAAGACGGCTTCGCGCTCGCGGACGACAAGAAGCCCTACACCACGCTCGCCTACGCGAACGGTCCCGGCGCGATCAAGGATGGCACCCCGCGCCCCGACCTGACCAACGTCGACACCACCGAGGTCGACTACCTGCAGCAGGCACTGGTTCCGTTCGCCTCGGAGACGCACGGTGGCGAGGACGTCGCGCTGTTCGCGCGCGGCCCGAGCTCGCAGTTCGTCGCCGGCGCGCAGGAACAGACGATCTCGTTCTACGTGATGGCGCACGCGCTCGGCTTCGACGGACAGCGTCGTCCGTTCTGGTCGCTCGCGAACTGGCTCTGATGCGCTGGCTGGTCGTACTGCTGGTATTGTGCGCGTTGCCTGCCGCCGCGTCGGATGTCGCGGCGGTGCGGGCGCGGTACGCGCTCAAGCGCGGCAACCACGTCGAGCACCTGGAGCTGGTGCGCGCGGGCGACCGCGTCTCGCACGAGTTCGTGGAGCGCGGCGTGCGCGAGCTCTGGCAGCGCGACGCGCGCGGCGACCTGGAGCACTGGCGCGCTTACCCGGCCCAGGGCAAGAGCGTGCACTACGCGCCCGGCGACCTGCGCACGATCAACTTGTGGCCGCGCTGGGACGCGCTCACGCAGCTGATCTCGGCGCAGGAGCTGGCCTCGCTCACGCGCAACAAGAAGAACGTGCTCGAAGGCACGCTACGCGGCCAGCCCGCGCGCGTGGAGTGGCGTGACGACGTCGCGCTGCCCAGGCGCATCACGCTCGGTCAACTCACGATGGAGCTGCTCAGCGTCGAGCCGGTCTCGGCGGTGCAGAGCGACACGCTGGAGTCGATCGAGTTCGCGGACCTCGGCGATAAGGAGTACGACCCCTTCGTACGCCGCTTCCTCGCCCACCACCAGCACGAGCACCCGCTGCACTAGCGCTATGCTCGGGTGATGGCACTCGACCCGATCATCACGCCCCACGAGCTCGGCGCCGCAAAGCACGTCGCGCTGTTCGATTGTCGTCCCGAGACCGCTGCGTACCTGGCGGGCCATCTGGAAGGCGCGCGCCATGCGTCGCTCGATCGCGATCTGGCGTCGCACACCGAAGACGCTTCGAGCGGCGGCCGCCATCCGCTGCCCAGCGTGGCCGACTTCGCGGCGCTGCTCGGGCAGTGGGGCGTCCACCCGAGCACGCATGTGGTCGCCTACGACGCGCAGAACGGCGCCCATGCCGCCGCGCGTTTCTGGTGGCTGCTCAAGGCGTTCGGACACGAGCAGGTGCAGGTTGTCGACGGCGGTCTACAGGCGCTGGAGACAGCGGGCTTCGCGCTCACGAAGGACATCCCGTCCGTAGAGCCGGCGCCGCCCTACCCGGCCCATCGCTTCGCGGCTCCGCTCGCGGAGATCGACGAGGTCGAGCTCGCCCGGCATGACGACGCCCGCCGTGTGGTCGACGTGCGCGCGGCCTTTCGTTACCGCGGCGAGAGTGAGCCGATCGATCCGATCGCCGGCCACATCCCCGGCGCGAGCAACATCCCGCTGAGCGAGAACCTGCAGCCCGACGGCCGCTTCAAGACCGCCGGCGAGCTGCGCGCGCTCTACACGGAAGCGCTGGGCGTGCCGTCGTCGCAAGCGATCATCCACTGCGGCTCGGGCGTCACCGCCTGCCACACGCTGCTCGCCCTCGAGCGCGCCGGCCTGCCGGGCGCCAAGCTCTACGTCGGCTCGTGGAGCGAGTGGTGCCGCACCGACCGTCCGCGCGCTTAAGCGCTACGCGGGGGCTGTGAGGCGCGTGGCGACTCGGAGGGCGGCGGCTCCGAGATCATGCGTGGCATGCCGGGGCCGAGCGGCAGGCGGACCCAGAAGATGCTGCCCTTCTTGGCGCGCGGGCGCATGCCCACCGTACCGCGCATCGCCTCCACCAGGTGCTTCACGATCGAGAGCCCGAGGCCCGTGCCGCCCATGTCGCGTGAGCGCCCTGGATCGACGCGGTAGAAGCGCTCGAACAAGCGCGGGCGATGCGCCTCCGGCACGCCGGGGCCGGTGTCCCAGACCTCGATCACGGCCTCGCCGCCCTCGTGGTGCACGTCGATGCCCACGGTGCCGCCGCGCGGCGTGTACTTGATCGCGTTATCGACCAGGTTCACCAGCACCTGCTCGAACGAGCGCGGCTCGCCGAAGAACGCGAGGTCGTCCTCGATCGCAAGCGCGAGCTCCAGGCCGCGATCGTGTGCGCGCGTCTCGAGCAGATCGATCACCGCACCGATCGCGCTCTCGGCGGTCATCGGCTTCAGGTCGAGCTCCTGATCGTCGGCCTCGATACGCGACAGGTCGAGCAGCTCGCTGACCAGGCGCGACAGCCGCTCCGCGTTGCGCTGCACCGCGCCCAGGAACTCCTCGGCGCGCTGCGGATCGTTCAGCGCGCCGCCCACCAGCGTCTCCACGTTCGCGCTGATGATGCTGACCGGCGTGCGCAGCTCGTGCGAGACGTTGGCCACGAAGTCGCGCCGCATCGTCTCCAGCTTGCGCAGCTCGGTGACGTCGCGCAGCACGAGCACCGAGTTGCCGCTGGTGCGCTCGGGCGTGGCGGTGGCGAGCAGCGTACGCCGCGGTGGCCCGGGCCACACGAACTCGGCGTGCCCGGTCTGCAGGCGCTGCGCGTTGTTGACGATCTCGAGCAGCGCCGGCGCGCGGATGATGTCGATCAGCGGCGTGCCGCTGGCCACACGCCCAACCGCGAGCAGCTCGTGCGCCGCGCCGTTCATGGCGTTGATGCGCGCCTTCGGATCGAGCGCCAGGACCGCGTCGGTCAGGCTCTCCAGGATCGCCTGCCCGCGGTCGCGCTCGCTGCCGAGCGCCTGCATCGCGCGATCGAGCTCATCCGCCATGCGGTTGAACGAGCCCGCCAGGCCGCCGAGCTCGTCCGAGTCGTCCGGCAGCGAGATGCGCTCGCCGCGCGCGCCGCTCGCAAGCGCACGTGCGCGGTTCACCAGCTGCATCAGGCTGCGCGAGGCGAGGTGCGACGCGAGCCCGCCCATCACCGCCGCGATCAGCAGGCCGAGGCAGACCGCGCCCGTGATCAGCCAGCGCATGTGCGAGATCAGCTTGTCGACGTCCGCCAGCGACATCGCGATGCGCACCGCGCCGTGCTGCTCCGCGCGCTTGTACGGCACGGCGACGTACATCATCTCGGCGCCCACGGTCTGGCTGAAGCGCGCGTCGGCGCCTCGACCCCTGCTCAGCGCCTCGCGCACCTCGGGACGGTTGCCGTGGTTGAGCGCGGAGGCGAGCTCGCTCGGCGAGAGCGAGGAGTCCGCGAGCACTCGCCCGTCGTGGTCGACGATCGTCACGCGCGCGCTGGCCGAGCGGCCGAGCTTCTGCACCAGCGCTTGCTCGGAGCCCAGCTCGAGCCGGCCGGGCTGCAGCTCCAGCGCCGTGGAGGCGACGGCCGCCACGCGTGTGAGCTGCTCGCTCACGCGCTCGACGATCATCGTGCGCATCACGGTCTCGACCATCACGCCGCTCAGGATCGCCACTACGGCGATCAAGCCGAGCGAGACGGCGAACAGCTTGCCGCGGATGCCGAGCCTCACGCTCTGCGCGACGGTCTTTGCCATCAATCGGGCGGCTGCGCGCGCAGGCGGTAGCCGACTCCGCGGATGGTCTCGATGTACTCGCCAGCTGCCGCGAGCTTCTCGCGCAGGCGCTTCACGTGCGTATCGACCGTACGCGTGGTGATGTCCGCGTGGATGCCCCACACGTCTTCGAGCAGCGTGGTGCGCGTCTGCACCCGGCCACGGCGCTCGAGCAGCGTGCTCAGCAGCCGGAACTCCAGCGCGGTGAGGATGACCTCGGCCGCACCGACCCACACCTGGTGGGCGTCGGGATCGACGCTCAGCTCACCGAACTCGACCTTCTTGGCGTTCGGGAGCGCGGGCGCATCCTTGGCGCGGCGGAGCACCGCGCGCACGCGCAGCAGCAGCTCGCGCACGCTGAACGGCTTGGTGACGTAGTCGTCGGCCCCGACCTCGAAGCCCACCACACGATCGATCTCGGCGTCCTTGGCGGTGAGCATGATCACCGGAACCCGCCGCATCGTCTCGTCGCGACGCAGCTCCCGGCACACCTCGGTCCCGGAGAGATCGGGCAACATCAGGTCCAGCAGGACAAGATCGGGCGTCGGCCGCTCCTTGCTGCTCTTGATCGCCTCCCCACCGGAGCGCGCCGAGCGCGTTCGGTAGCCATCTTGCTGCAGGTTGTAGGTCAACGTGTCGACGATGTCGGACTCGTCGTCGACCACCAAAATCAGGGGCTTTTTGAGCGCCTCTGCTGTGTTCTCAGCGACCACGCGACCTCTTTGCTGCAAGTGCGGCCAACGACGCGGGAATATCACAATGCATACCCCAGGGGCGCATGAGCGTGTGACTTTCGCGCAAAATGATCGGCTTGGCCCGGTTAGGCGACGAACCGGAGGCGTGGCGCACCGTGTTACGCTGCCTGGACGGGGGCATGGCTCGACAAGCGCCGACATCGATTCGACTCCACGTGGGTGCGCCAGAACCGCTGCGCGCGGCGGCACTGGAGAACCTGGCGTCCGCGGAGCTCGCCGCAACGATCGCCGCGGTCCCGCTCACGATGATGGTCATGGACCGCGATCGACGGGTGATCGCCTACTCCGGTCCGGACGGCGCCGAAAGCTACCTCGCCCGTGACGTGCTCGAGCTGCTGCCGGCCGAGCATCGCGAGTTCGTCGAGCAACAGATACGGCGCGTGCTCGATGGCGGTGAGCTGATCGGGTTCGACTTCGACTTCCAGCTCGGCAACAGCGCGCACTCCAGCTGGCAGCGCGTGCGCCTGGCGCCGCTCGCGGTCGAGGGCGACATCCGCGGTGTGGTCGCGATCGGCATGAGCATCGAGCACGAGCGCGCGGTGCAGCGCCGCGCCGATCGGCTGCGCGCCACCTTCGATCACGTCGATGAAGGCATGCTCGTGGTCGACCTCGCAACCGGCAACGTGATCGAGTGCAACGACGCGGCCGCGCGCCTGATGCAGCTGCCGCACGAAGAGCTCACGGACACCGCACCCTCGTGGCTGCAGCTGTGTCCGGATGGCGCGGCGCGGCTCGGCTGGGGTGCGCTGCTCGACGAGCTGGTCGAAGGCAAGACGGTCCGTGGCCGCGCGATCCTGCGTGAGGGCCAGGAGCTGAACATGGAGCTGCGCGCCACCTCGCGCACGCTCGACGGCCACAGCTTCGCGTTCGTGCTCTGCCGGGACATCAGCAACGACCTCTCGCGCGAGCGTGCCCGCGCGACGCAAGAGCGCCTGGCGACCGTGGGCTCCCTCGCGGCCGGCGTCGCGCACGAGATCAACAACCCGCTCGCGTACGTGATCGCCAACGTGCAGTACGCGCTCGACTCCATCGCGCAGTGGACACTCGGCCGCACCGACAACGATCAGACGCGCGAGCGCACGCAGCTCAAGGAGGCACTGTTCGAGGCCAATGAGGGCGCCCGCCGCGTGCAGCGCATCGTGGCCGACCTGAAGACGCTGGCGCGCCAGGGCGACGATCGCGTGGAGCCGATCGACGTCGAGCACACGCTGAACTGGGCGGTCGGCGTGACGATGGCGGAGATCCGCCACCGCGCGCGGCTGGTGAAGAACTGGCAAGCCCTGCCGCCGGTGCGAGGCGACGAAGCGCGGCTCGGCCAGGTGTTCGTGAACATCCTGCTCAACGCCGCGCAGGCGATCGAGCCCGGCAACGCGCACGACAACGAGATCATCGTGAACACGTTCGAGCGCGACGGCCGGGTGGTGGTCGAGGTGCTCGACAGCGGCGGGGGCATCCCGCGCGAGAACCTGACCAAGATCTTCGACCCGTTCTTCACCACCAAGCCGCGCGGCATCGGCACCGGGCTGGGCCTGTCGATCTGCCACGAGATCATCGCCTCCATGCGCGGCACGCTCACGGCCGAGAACCGCAAGGAGCGCGGCGCGCAGTTCGTGGTCGAGATCCCCGCCATCAGCGCCTACCAGAGCGCGACCGCGGCGCAGCGCCGGCCCAAGAGCAGCCGGCCGCCCGCGCGCAGCGCCAACATCCTGATCATCGACGACGAGACGCTGGCGGCGAAGGCGCTCGGCCGCGTGCTGCGCGATCACAAGATCGAGATCTCGGACCACGCGCCGAGCGGCCTCGCGCTCGCGCTGAGCAAGCCCTACGACGTGATCTTCTGCGACCTGATGATGCCCGAGCTGAGCGGCATGGCCGTGCACGCCGCGGTCGAGCGCGAGCGGCCCGAGGTGGCGGCCAAGATGGTCTTCATCACTGGCGGCACGTTCACCGAGGAGGCGCGCAGCTTCGCGACCCACCACGGCGCGCGCTGCCTGTTCAAGCCGTTCGACACCGCGCTGATCAAGGCCGCCGTGGAGCGGCTGCTGGCCAGCCAGATCCCCGAAGCCCCCGTTGGCGCGGGGCGCCACGGTTCGGGGCCTTAGCGGCTAGACCGCAGGGCGGGCGCGCGCTAGCGAACAGCGTGGCAGACGCAGGAATTCAGAGCGAGGGCACCGGCGTGCCGGAAGAAGCCTCCGTCGTGATCGTGGGCGGAGGCATCGCGGGGCTCGCCTGTGCCTGGCACCTGGCCGAGCTCGGCACACAGAACGTGTTGCTGGTCGAGGCCGAGCCCACGCTAGCGAGCCACGCCAGCGGCCGCAACGCCGGCATCTTCCTGCCGCTCGAGGAAAACCCGACCGCGATCTGGCTGGCCGCACGCTCGCGCGATCTGCTCGACGGGCGCATCGGCACCTCGTGGCTGTCCGCGCAGGGCGTCGCGCTGGTCTCCAAGCGCAGCGACGAGCTCGAGGCGCTGCGCCTGAACGCGCGTCGGCTCGGCGTGTACCACGAGCGCTGGAGCGGCGACGAGGTGGCGAACAAGCTGCCGCAGCTGCGCGGCGGCGAGTGCCACGAGGCACTGCACCTGCCGCTCGGGGGCGTGATCGACGGCCGGCTGGTGCTCTCGCGCATGCGGAGCTGGGCGGTGGCAGCCGGCGTGCGCATCGCAGTGAGCACGCGCGTCGAGGCGGTCGACGTCACGCGTGGACAGGTCACGGGCGTGCAGCTCGCGGAGGGCGGCGTGCGGTGCGATCGTGTGGTGCTGGCCGCGGGTGCCTTCGGCGGCGCGCTGGGCAAGGCCGCGGGCTCCGAGCTCGCGCTGACGCCGCTGCGGCGCAACCTCGTTCAGCTCAAGGGTGCGGAGCTACCGAGCTGGAACACACCGGTCGTCTGGCGCATGGACGCGCCGGTGTACTTCCGGCCCGAGGCGGGCGGCTTGCTCGCGTCGCCGTGCGACGAGCATGTGGACGAGCCCGGCGTGCCCGAGGCCGACGAGAGCGCCTACGACGAGCTCATGGCGCAGCTGAAGCTGCTCGCGCCCACCCTGACCGAGGACGTGGAGCTGGAGCGCAGCTGGGCATGCCTGCGCACGGTGACCAGCGATCGCGAGCTCGCGGTCGGTGCTGATCCCAAGGTGCGTGGGCTGCACTGGTGCGCGGGCCTCGGCGGGCGCGGCATGACGGTGGGTGCAGCAGCCGGCGAGGTGCTCGCACGGGGCGTGCTCGGCCTCGCGCACCCGCTCTCACGTCCCCTCGCGGTCGACCGCTTCTAGTCGTCGCAGTCGCCGTCGGCGTCGCAGCGCTCGCCGGCCGGGCAGTCGCGATCGTTCAAGCACTCGACGCACGCACCGCGCGTCAGATCGCACACGGCCTCGTCGGGATCGCGCGGGTTTGGGCAATCGGCGGCGGCGCTGCAGGGGATGACGTCTTCGTCGACCTCGGAGTCGTCGTCGGCATCCGCGCGCGCGGCGTCCGGGCCGGCGTCCACGACGCGCTCGGCAAGCGACAGCACCGGCCGCTCGCAGCCCACCAACAGCAGCAAGGCCAGGTACCTCATCTCGGGCACGCCTTGCGCACGCGCGCCGCGATCGGGGTCGCGCCGAAGCGAGCCAGGAAGGTGTCGCGCGCCGCACGGCCCTCTGCGCGACCTGCATCGCACAGCGCGACCGCACGCAGCCCTTCGCGCTCACTCGCGAGCAAGCCGTTCGGGAATGCGCGCGCATGCTCCGCGAGCTCGGCCAGGGCGCGCTCGGGCTGGCCGCGCTGCAGGGCGTGCTGCGCCGCTTCGATCCGCGCTAGCTCCACGCCGATGTCGCTCGCCGGGGCGGGTGCTTCCTGCACGGGCGCTGCGACCGGCGCGCTGATGGGCGGCGCGACGCGCCTGGCCTCGGGCGCTCCCGTCCACACCGCGACCGTGCCGACGCTGCCGATCACGGCCGCCGCCACCAGGTAGAGCTTCACGGCGTGTGTGCTGACCAGGGCGCCGCCGCTGAACGCGGGCGGGGCGACCTGCGGGCTCGCCTGCACGGCGCTGACGGCGACCAACGGCGCGCTGAACGCGAGCGAAGCGTGCAGCGCATCGAGCCCGCGCTCTAGCTCGTGCTCCGCGGGATTGTGCTGGGCACTCGCCTGCTGCAACAGCGCGCGCACCGCGGGAGAGAGCTCGGTCATGGCGTACCTTCTTCCGACGCACGCGGCGCGAGCCCGCGCGAGTCCAGAAACGTGAGCAGCGCGCGCCGTCCGGAGGCCACGCGCGAGGCGATCGTGTTCGCGTTCACGCCCAGCGCCGTGCTCGCCTCGGCGAACGTCATCTGCTCGAGCTCCGACAGGATGAACGCGTCACGCCGCGCGTCGTCGAGCTGATCGAGGAACGCGAGCAGCCAGTCCGAGGCCTCGCGGCGCAGCGCTCCTTCGTACGGCGACTGTCCCTGCGCCATCGTTTGCTCGGGGATCGGCATCAGGTTGCCCTTGCGCCGCAGCCAGCGCCGGTGGTCGCTCGCCACACGCTGTGCGATCGCGAACAGCCAGGCGCGCTCCGTGGGTCCTGGCCGAAAGTCGGCGAAGCGTCGGTGCACCACCAGGAAGACCTCCTGCGTGGCGTCGTCGAGCGCGGCCTCGCGCACCCCGAGCCGGCGCAGCGAGCGCCACACGAACGGCGCGTGCGCGCGGTACAGCGCGTCGAAGTCGGCGCGCGTCGGCGGCGCCCCTTCCGGAGCGTCGGGCTGCAGGCGCGGTCGCGGGTCGAGCAAGGCCACCACTCGCTATTGGCCGCCGTTTTGGGCTTTCGTGGAGTCGATCGCGACCCGGAGCACGATTCCGAGTCGAAAGGCGAGCGGCGAGGTCGTGTAGAAGGCGACCTCGTCTCCGAGCTGCACACCCGGTCGCCACAACGGGACTGAGCCCGAAGCGAACATGCTCGCGCTGGCGCGCCGGTACAGGTGGGCGTCCGCACGCACGCCAAAGGCTGGCGCGAGCCAGGGCGCGCGCGCGTCGCGAGCCGCACGCTCGCCCTGCCCGCGCGCACGCAGCAGACCTGCCTCGAGCTCCAGTAGGGGCCCGCGCGCGAGCGGGCCGACGTCCCACATCCAGGACGCACCGAGCGCCGCTGCGACCAGGTCGATGTCCGCGCGTAGGCTCGAGTCCCCATCTTGCGCGCGGCGGGCGACCAGATAGCGAGCGTCGAGCCAGCCGACGAGGCGCCCCCGGGTGAGCTCGAGGCCGAGCGTGGGTCCGCCGCTCGCGCCCGGCAGCGTGCCCAGCGCAAACAGCGCGCCGAAGCGCAGCCGCAAGCTGGAGTCGCGGGTGGGCGAGCGCACAGGCTGCGGCGCTGCGCGTGGCTCGGGACGCGCAGGCTCCGCAACGGGAGCGATCGTCGCCACCGGCTCACTCGTGCGCGCTGGCTCACTCTCCGGCGCTGGCTCACGCGCGGGCGCTGGCTCACTCGCCGGCGCAAGTGCGACCGACCGGACGATCGGAGTCGCGCGCACGCGAGCCGGACGCTCGCGTTCTTCGCGCGCGGGACCGAGCGCGGTCGCGATCAACAACGCGGCCGTGCGCTGCGCCTCTGCACAGCTCGCGAGCTCCAGCGTGCGCGTCGCGTTCCCCAGCTCGATCGTCGTGATCCAGGCGGCGTCACGCTGCATCACATGCACGCTCGCGTCGGCCTCTGCCACGTGCAGGCGCGCGAGCTCGGCATCGAGACCCGCGCGGTCGCAGCTCTCCGGTGCACGCCAGCGCACGTCGTGCGCGTGCGCCACGGATGCCACGGCGAGAGCGATCAGCGCGCAGGTTCGCCGCACGCCGCACGGGATAACACGCGCCTCCGGGTCTCGCTCACCTCAGCGCGCATCCGCGCGCGCTGGCGCGTCGACCTCGAACGCGAGCCGCACATCGTCGCCGCTGGCAGACGTCGTATCCGGCGCGAGATCACGCTTACGATTCGGCCCGAGCGAATACAGCACGACCTTGCCCTGCGCCTCGCCCGTGCGTTCGAACGAGAACCAGTACGGGCTGTTCCACGCGTCGAGGTAGAACTCGCCGGGCTCGAGCGCGAGGTAGCCCGCCTTGACCGCGGTGTAGAGCCGCTTGTGCACGTCGCGCTTGCGGAACAACCCGTCGCGGAGCGCGTCGCCGTCGCGCATACGCATCGCCAGCGCATCGAGCTCCTCGCGTGTGTGCGCGACCAGATCTTCGGAGTGCAGCGACAACGCCACGTCGTACAGCGGCGACAACAAGAACGCTCCGGCGAGGGCGACCGCCTGCGCGAGCGCTACGCGCTCCGGCCTGCCCTCCGTACGCACGATCACGTCCCACAAGAACGCGAGCCCCAGCGCCAGCTCGGCCAGCTCGCCCACCAGCTCGTACGGATACGCAAACTCCAGCCACGCCACGGCCGCGAACCAGGGCAGGCAGGGCAACGGCGCGGCCCAGACCGCAGACCAGCGCGTCAGGTACACCACGTAGGGCGCGATCACGCCGTAGAGCAGCGCCACCGTCAGCACCATCCAGCGCGTGTCGAGCATGCCCTTGAGCAGGTTGTGCAGGTTGCTCTCTTGCTGGTAGTTGTGCTCGAGGAACAGCGCGGGCGGGCGGAAGCCCACGATACGCTGGCCCCACGAGATCTCTTCTCCCGCGACGAACAGGCAGAACGCACACACCGCGAGCAGCGTGAGTCGCGCGTAGCCGCCCGTGCTTCGCAGCGCGCCCAGGCCGATGCCGCCTGCACACGCGAACGCCAAGAACGTGGCCCACTCCGCGGGTCCGTCTTCTTGCATCAGGCGCTCGAAGTGCATGGGCGCGCGCTCCGCCAGCGCGAGCGCGGCGGCGAGCACGGCGAACGCCAGGAGCTGCGGGAGGCTGGTCAGAAGGCGCTGCTTCATGTCTAGCTCCTGGCCGCAGGCGCGCGCTTTCGTGAGCCTCGCGCGATCTTTTTTTTCTTCGCGCGCCGCTCACTGCGATCCGAGCCCTCGGCCAACTACGACCGAGGACAACGGTGTCCCTGCTCGGATCAAGGAGCGTCTTTCATGCACAGAATCACGATCACCTTCGTGCTCGCCATCGCGGGCGCCCTGGCCGCTTGCGCCGACACTGGCGGCGACGTCGGCGGCTCGCAGAGCCCGCTCGAGCGGCAGGCCGACGGCGGCGTCAAGCACAGCTACGACAGCGACGGAGACAGCGACAGCGACAGCGACAGCGATTGCGACGGCGACACCGACTCGGACACCGACTCGGACGGCCTGCCCGACCACGACGCGGACACCGACGAAGACACCGACGGGGACAGCGACGTCGACACCGACTCGGACTCCGACGAAGCCTGCCCCGGCACCACGCCGCCCAGCACGGACGGCGGCGTCGTCTCCTTCAAGCGCTGATCAATCGCCGTAGTTGTTCGCGCGCTTGCCCCAGCGGGCGCTCGCCAGCTCCTCGACCGGCCGCTCGGCGACGTCGTCGCAAGCGCCCGCTTCGATGTCCTCACCGAGCGTGCCGTGGAGGCCGTCGCGTGCGAGCAGCAGCCGCACGTTCAGGCGCAAGAAGCAGTTGCTCTCCGCCCCGTTCTTGTACGCCCCGACCAGCGCGTCGCGCTCGATCGAGACGCTGCCGTGCGTTTCGTAGTCGTCGTACGCGAGGAAGCTGATCTTGGCGACGTGCTCATCGAGCCGGCCGTCGTCGGTGCGCAGCGCGAGCGCGGCCTCGATCGTGGCGTGATCCTCGCACACGGGCGTCTGGCTCCAGCGGTCGTACTCCGGGTTGCGCGTGGCATCCACCGAGTACACCTGGATCTCGCTCAACGTCACGTGCAGCGTCGTGCTGCCGCCGCGCAGCCAGCTCAGCGACGCCGTGTACTCCCTGGCGGCCAGGTCGTACAGCTCGCCGCCGGTCGCAGCCACCGTGGTCTCCTGGTTGCCGGTCACCAGCGTACGGTCGAGCTCGCACGCCTCGCTCGACGGGATGCCACCGGCGTCCGCGGCCTTCTCCGGAAACAGCCGGATCGGCTCGCCCATGTACACGCCGCAGGCGGCGTGAATGGCACCCAGCCAGGTGGCGATGCCGTAGCGACACAGAGAACGCAGCACGAGATGCGACAAACCGTTCAGCCCCCACAGCTTCTATCGGCAGCCCGGAGAGCCCCCTTGAGCGCGACTTCTGCGCAGTTTCGCCCGACTCCGTCCGGCTTAACCCTGCTCTTTGTGAGCCCCCGCCCCGCTCTGGCACAGGCATCGTGGTCCCGCTGACGTTAGGCTTGGAGCATGCACCCGCTGGCAGGCAAACAAGCGCCCCACTCGATGTTGGTCAACGTTCCGCGCCTGGTCACCGCGTTCTACGCCGGTGTGCCCAACCCGGCCGTCGCCGCCGAGCGCGTCGCGTTCGGCACCTCGGGCCATCGCGGCTCGTCCTTCCTGAACAGCTTCAACGAAGCCCACATCGCCGCCGTCACGCAGGCGGTGATCGACCACCGCCGTACGCGCGGCATCACCGGCCCGCTGTTCCTCGGCATCGACACCCACGCGCTGAGCGAACCCGCGCTGGAGGTCGCGCTCTCGGTGCTCGCCGCGCAGGACGTGCTCACGCTGGTCGACGCGAGCTGGGGCTACACGCCCACGCCGGGCGTCTCGCACGCGATCATCACCTACAACCGCGGGCGTAAAGACGCGCTGGCCGACGGCATCGTGATCACGCCGTCGCACAACCCGCCCGACGACGGCGGCTTCAAGTACAACCCGCCGCACGGCGGCCCCGCCGACACCGACGTCACCAAGGACATCGAGACGCGCGCCAACAAGTACCTCGAAGAGAGCTTGAAGGGCGTGAAGCGCGTGGGCGCCAAGCAGGCGCGCGGCAGCGACAGCATCAAGCCGCACGACTACACCGGCGCGTACGTCGCGGACCTGATCAACGTGATCGACCTCGAGGCGATCGCGAAGGCGAAGCTCAAGCTCGGCGTCGATCCGCTCGGCGGCGCAGCCGTCGGCTACTGGGCCCCGATCGCAGACCGCTACAACCTCGACCTCACGATCGTGCACGACTACGTCGACCCCACCTTCTCGTTCGTGCCGGTCGATCACGACGGCAAGATCCGCATGGACTGCTCGTCGCCCTACGCGATGGCGGGCCTCGTGCACCTGAAGGACAAGTTCGACCTCGCCTTCGGCAACGACGCGGACACCGATCGCCATGGCATCGTCACGCCCACCGGCGGCCTGATGAACCCGAACCACTTCCTCGCGGTCGCCGTCGAGTACCTCGCCAGGCACCGCCCGGGCTTCAACCCTGCGGCGGGCATCGGCAAGACGCTGGTCTCGAGCAGCTTGATCGATCGCGTCGCGAAGGCGCTCGGCAAGAAGCTCGTCGAGGTGCCGGTGGGCTTCAAGTGGTTCGTCGATGGGCTCTCCAACGGCAGCCTCTACTTCGGCGGCGAAGAGAGCGCGGGCGCGTCGTTCTTGCGCAAGGACGGCACCGTGTGGACCACCGACAAGGACGGCATCATCCTCGATCTGCTGGCTGCCGAGATCCGCGCGGTCACCGGCCAGGACCCCTACCAGCACTACCAGCGGCTCGCGAAGGAGCACGGCGCACCCCTGTACTCGCGGCGCGACGTGCCCACCACCGCGGCGCAGAAGGCGGTGCTCGGCAAGCTCTCGCCCGAGAAGGTCGGCGTGAAGACGCTGGCCGGCGATCCGGTGCTGTCCGCGCTCACGCATGCCCCGGGCAACGGCGCGGCGATCGGCGGCATCAAGGTGACCAGCGAGCGCGGCTGGTTCGCGGCGCGCCCGTCCGGCACCGAGAACGTGTACAAGATCTACGCGGAGAGCTTCGTGGACGCCGCGCACCTCGCGCAGCTCAACAAGGACGCCGAGCAGATCGTAAACGCGGCGCTCGCCGGCGTCTGAAGTTGACGCGCGGGGACGAGCCAACTTATCTAGCTCTCCATGTCCCTGCCCCGCGCGTGCATCGCGCTCGTTTTGCTGAGCGCGTGTGCGCAAGGCCGCCACGACACGCTGCATTCTTCCGCGAACGGAACTTCGTACGCGCTGCGTTATCCGCAGCTGCTCGCAGCGGCGCGCAGTGTGCTGAGCGAAGACGATAAGCGCGCGCACGCCGCGAACGCGAGCCTCGCCAAGGTTTCGCAGATCAAAGTTGCCGAGCCGAGCTTGCCGCAGCGCGTCGTCGACGAAGCGAACGAAGCGGGCACCAGCGAAAGCTACGCGCGCGCGTACGGCAGCGAGCGCGACGTCGCGCAGCTCTGGGACGAAGAGCGCGGCCCACTCGCTGCGCGCACGAGCGCCGCCGCGCAGAAGCTGCTCGCCGACGGGAACTGCGCCGACAAAGATCTCGGCCCCGCCGTGCAAGGCTCGCTGCGCGACGGCCTCGACAAGCCGCTCGAGCGGCGGCTCCGCGCCACCAACGAGGCGCAGCGCACGCTCGAGCTGCACAAGGCGCGGCTCGCTCCCGGCACCCTGCCCGCGTGGCAACGCGCCGCGGACGAGATCGCGCTCGCGAGCCACTACGCATACGTCGTGCTCGCGGAAGATACCGACCGCCTGCAGCACCTGCTCGACGAGCGCAGCAGCGTCGAGGCCACCCTGGTGCGCGCGATCGACGACGAGCGAAAGATCCAGACCGATCCGCATGCCGGCGAACAGAAAGCCAGCCAGGACCGCGTGGTCGAGATCGAGAAGGTCCGCGCCGCGGTGGCTCCTGAAGCCGAGCAGGCGCAGAAGGCGACCGCAGCCGCGCGCGATCAGCAGCGCGCGGCCCAAGATGAATACGAAGCGGCCTTGAAGGCCATCCGCGATGGCCTCAGCCGTGCCCCAACGTCTGCGGCAGCTAGCTCTGCAGCCGGAGCAGTCAAACATTGACGGCCAGCAAGCATTGAATCCGACTTGATTTCGGGCATCCTGTAGCGCTCCTACAGAGAGGGGTGTTCATGTCCGATGCCGGCGTCGATGCGCAGATTGAGTCGCTGAAAGAGGTCTGGTTGACCGAGACCGATCTCTCGTTCTTGCGCAGCGTCGAACCCAGCTTGTTGGCGCGCATCGTCGACGAAGTGAAGGCCAGCGACGAGCGCACCCAGGCCGGTCTGCGCGCGCTCTACGAGAGCATGGCCAAGACCACGCGCTTCGTGCCCAACTTCCTGCTCAACAAGCTGAGCGGCGGGCTCAGCCCGTACGTGCTCGCGCGCATCACCGAGCACCTGGAGCCGAAGCAGGCCGCGGGCCTGTCGAAGAACTACGAGCCCGCGCTGCTGGCCGAGATCTCGCTGCACCTGAGCGCGGAGCTCGCGGCCGCGATCGCCGCGCACACGGACATCGACACGCTCTCCGTGATCACGGAGACTCTCAGCAAGAAGGGCCTCTCGCGCAGGCTCGGCGAGATCAGCGATCTGCTCGAGGACAAGATGCTCGAGAAGCTCACCGACCGCATCCGCGATCCGGAGCGCCTGGCCTCGGTCGCCGCCTACATGACGCGCTCGGACAAGCTCACGCGCCTCGGCCGCCGGCTCGACGCGAAGCTGCGCAGCGCGGTGGTCTCCGTGCTCCAGCGCCAGGGCCACGCCGGCGCCGCGCAGCTGCTCACGACCTGAGTCGCTACTGCGAGAGCAGCGCGCGCGCGGTGTAGCAGCCTCCGCCGGGCGGCAGGCGCTTCATCTTGAAGCTCGAGCTCTTCACCGTCCACATCGGCAGGTTGGTGTCGACGAACTGCGCCGTCTCCGGCGCGCACAGCTTCTCCTCGGCCTCCCCCTCGAGCACCCCCGTGCAGCCGACGGCGCTCACGTGCACATCGGCCGCGCTGGAGACCCCACCGATCGCGTCGCACGTCTCCAGCGTGCCCATCAGCTTCACCCGCAGGGACATCGCGAGGTGCAGCTTGCGCGCGCGCCCGAACGAAGCGACTCCCACCGGCGGAAAGGCGTAGGGCCGTCCCGCGGCGTCGGTCACCGGGGGCCCGCGCGTGATCATGGTCAGGCCCGGTTGCCCGTCGTTGTCGTCGTCGGTCGCCTCGAACTGTCCCGACGAGACCCAACCGCCCTGCGGCGGCCAGACCGCCGCGGCGACCACCGGACGAGCGCCGATCACGAAGGTCGCTTCGTCGCCCTGGTAGCCGCAGCCGGGACGGTTGCAGAACGTGGCCCAGCGCGTGTTGAAGCTGGGCATCGTGACCGCGTCCCAGGCCGCGACCGGGACGTCGCCGCCGTACAGCTCCCCGCCTACGACGTCCGTGCCCTCGAAGTCGGGCACGGTGGTGCCGCACGGCTCGATGATCGCCGAGCCCAGCGCATCGAGGCGCGCGAGCGCGAACATGCGGATGCTGCCCGCCCCGCCTTCGAGCACCGGCAGCACGCCGCCGATCGTGGTGGGGATCCACGCGACGTTGAAGTCGACCAGCGCGGCGTAATTGCCCGCCACGCTGCAGGGCGGCCCCGCGTCCACCTCGCCCGCGTCGACGACGTGCGCATCGGGGCTCGCATCCCTCGGCGCCTGCGCGTCGAGCGCGGCATCGCCTACCGGTACGAAGGCATCGCGCGCCGCATCGACGGGCGGCTCGTCCGGCGGCGGCTTGGTGTTCGCGTCGAGCGCGGCGTCGAGGCCCCCGTCGCCTCGCGCGGCGGTAGGCGTGTCGACCGGGTCGTCATCGACCTCGGCGGTACCACTCCCGGTGCCCTCGCCCTCGAGACTGCATGCAGTCGCCGCGAACAGAGCCGTGATGAGAAAGCGGCGCGTGAATGAGGTACTGCCTGACCGAGCACCTTGCATGCGCAACGGCCTCTCCGGGGGTTCAGCCTTCGAGGTGCTTCGCGTTGCGCTCGGCGTTCGCTCGGAAGGTTTCTTCCAGCTTGTCTGCCACCACGGCTTCCAACTTGCCACCCACGATCGGGATACGCGCGGTGACTTGGAAGTTCGACTCGTAAACGGTGCCCTTGCTGCTCGCCGTCAACGTGGTCTTGCCGCGGACTTCGCCCGGCACGCCGGTGACCTGCACGAAGTACTCGGCCACCCACTGCCCGTCCTGGCGGCGCCAGGTGGTGTCTTCCACGATCCGGTTCTGGGGCGAGAACATGCGCTTGGCGAACGACGGCAGCTCCACCTCGCGATCGCGCGCGACCGTCACGTGCATGCCGTCTCCAACCTCTTCGACCTTCACCTCCACGTTCGTCTCGCCCGCCAGCTCGGAGCGGCGCTTGAGGAACTCGGGATCGTGCAGCAGCTTCGCTACGGTGTCCGGATCAGACGCGTACTCATACGTAATTCTGCGCGGAGTCGGCATCGGCGGAACGTGGCACACAGGGCCATACCGCGGAGGCCGCTCGCTGTAACCGCCGTGACCAAGCCTTGCTCGCGGCCGCGTCAGCCCCCCCCCCCGGTGTACGAGCGCACAGATCGGAGCCAGATCAGCCGCGAGAGCGCGAGGAAACCGGCCGCGACCAGCAGCGAGGTCAGCGCTTCGGAGGGCCGCAGCCGGCCGAGCAGCGCCAGCGCCGGATAGGTCGTCATCAGCGCCAGCGGGATCACGAAGGTGAACACCACCGAGAGCGCGCCGCGGAACACGCTCGACGGCCAGCGCGCGGCGTCGAACGTGCTGACGATCAGGTAGCTGAGGTTGTCGATCTTCACGACCTTGAACGCCAGGCTCACGACCATGATCCAGATCGCGTACAGGATGATCACCGCGCAGAGCAGGATCACCAGGGCGAGCGCGAACGAGCCCACGGTCGCGCGCTGTCCGGTCTGCGCCAGCGCCCAGCCCACGATGCCGAGCCCCGCGAGCACGTCCGCCGCATGGGCGAGGTCGAGCTTCGCCGTCGAGAGCAGGAACTGCGCGTCCGCAGGCTTCAGCAACATGAAGTCCAGCGTGCCCTTGCGGATGTGCTCGACCACGCTGGTCAGCGACGGCTGGATGGCGCCCTGCAGCACGCCCTTGAGCGCGATGAAGAAGCCCGCGACCATCAGCGCCTCGTAGCGGCTCCAGCCCGCCACGCCGGTGCGCATAGAGAACAGCACGTAGAGCGGCAGCAGCGCGGTCGCGATCCAGAACAGCGCCATCACGATCTGCACCACGAAGTCCACGCGGTACTGCAGCGAGAGCAGCGCCGCCGCCTTCACCTGGATCGCGAACAGCTGCAGGTAGCGCCTCATCCGCCGTACGCCCCGAAGCGCCGCATGCCGCCGCGGCAGAGCAGGTTCGTGAGCACCACCATCGCGGCCACCCAGGTCCACTGCAGGCCCAGCTCGCGCAGCGCTTGCT
>DASUME010000323.1:0-6035 GCA_036277895.1 Polyangiales bacterium | reverse complement strand
CGTTGTTGACGATGGTCGGCGCGCCGAACGCACCGGCGACGGCAGGAAACGGCGGCTTGAGGCGAGGCTCACCGCGCTTGCCCTCGAGCGAGTTCAACAGCGCCGTCTCTTCGCCGCAGATGTACGCGCCCGCGCCGGGGTGGGTGTAGATCTCGATCGCGTGCGAGGTGCCGAACGGCGTGTTGCCGAGGTAGCCGGCCCGGCGCGCCTCGTCGATGGCGTCGTTCAGGCGCTTGATCGACAGCACCAGCTCGCAGCGCACGTAGATGTAACAGACATGGGCGCGGATCGCGTGGCAGGCGATGATGCAGCCCTCGATCAGGCGGTGCGGATCGATCTCCATGATCGTCCGGTCCTTGAACGTGCCGGGCTCGCCCTCGTCGGCGTTGATCACGAGGTACGGCGAGACGCCCTCACGCTTGGCGAGGAAGCCCCACTTCATGCCGGCCGGGAAGCCCGCGCCCCCGCGACCGCGGATGTTCGCGGCCTTGACCTCGGCCTGGATCTGCTCGGGCGTGAGGCCGGTCAGCGCGCGGCGCGCGGTGACGTAGCCGCCAGCCTGCTCCACCACGGCGATCGTGTGCGAGTTGGGGAGCTCGTAGCGATCGGTGAATGTGCGATTCGGATCAGCCATGTGATTCCTTGGCTCCGTTCTGGGCGGGCGCCTGCGGCGCGGGCGTCTTCTGCGCCACATCCGCGATGATCTGGTCGAGCTTCTCGAGCGTCAGGTTCTCGTAGAAGTCGTCGTTGATCTGCACCATCGGCGCCTGGCCACAGGCCGCGAGGCACTCCGCCTTCTTCAGCGTGAACTTGCCGTCGCGACTGGTCTGGCCGGCGTGGCAACCGAGCTTCTTCTCCAGGTGCTCCTGGATCACCTTCGCGCCGCGGATCTCGCAAGACAAAGTGCGGCAGACCCACACCACGTTCGGCGCGACGGGCTCTTGATGGAAGCTCGTATAGAAGGTGACCACGCCCTGCACCTGCGACGTGCTCATGCCGAGCTTGTCGGCGACGAACGCGATCGTCGCGGGCGAGACCCAGCCCTCCTGCTGCTGACACAGATGCAGGATTGGGATGCACGCTGCGCGCGGCACTGGGTAGCGCTTGATCAGCTGCTGAGCGACTGCTTCTCGTTCCGGAGTGAGCGTGAATGCCATGTACTTGTGCTCGCCTCGAAGAGCTGGCGCGGCTTTCCACCAGGGTGTTCCACATGCCGTCGTCGCAGAGAGACGTACGGAACGTGACCTCCGCGCGTGGATCGCAAACCTGTCCCTCGACCTCTGCGCTGCGAACCGCTCGCAGAGGCAAGGAGAATGCGCTCTAGCGCGCGAGACGCTATGCCCGGCGCCCCACCCTGTCAAGGACAGGTGGTCGTATCTCATCGGGTTCTGGGCATGGCCGACAGCTCGATGCTTATGAACGTGGACGGCTCGTGTCATGCCAGAATCGAATCCGCGCGCTGCGCGAGAAAGTACCGGGTAAGGGGCCGGCCCGGCGAATGGCGCTATATATCGCGCGCGCCCCGTAGACCCGCCCGAACGACTCGAGGATCGCAACATGGCGTTCTGTCCGAACTGCGGCACCCCCAACACCGAGCAAGCCGAACGGTGTGTCGCTTGTGGGTTCGAGCTGATCGTTCCCAAACAGAAGGCCAAGTTCAAAGGCACGATCATGATGTCGGGCATCAAGGCGCCCACAGCGCCCCAGGATGCACCGCCCCCCAGGGGCCCCGAGTCCGTGCCGGAGCAACCCTCCCCATCGTTGCCGCCGCCGGCGCGCAACGTGAACTACTCGAAGACCATGCTCGGCCAACCGGCGATCGCGTTGCCCTCGAAGCCCGAGGCCAGGCCCGCTTCCGGGCCGCCCGCCGATCTCGGCACGATG
Source organism: Polyangiales bacterium (assembly GCA_036277895.1). GTDB lineage: Bacteria > Myxococcota_A > Polyangia > Polyangiales > DASUME01 > DASUME01. The sequence goes on along the minus strand of DASUME010000323.1, from coordinate 4,151 downwards.
CCCACGATGCAGGGCGCCTCGCCCGTGGTCCTGCCGCAGCCGAGCGCGCCTCCGCACGCGAGCTCCAACACGCGCGACTTCCAGCCCGACCTCGCGAACACCAACCCGCTCGGCAGTCCACCACGCACGCCCAGCGAGCCGAGCGCGGCGCAGGGCGGCTTCACGCAGCCGACGCCGCCGCAGGGCGGCCTCGCGCAGCCCAGCTACGGCGGGGGCACGTTCTCGGGCGCGCCCAAGGCGGCGACTCTGAACGCCGGCCGTGCCTCGATGGGCGGCGCCTACGAGAGCACCATGCCCCCGGCGGCCCAGCCGAACCCGGCCAAGGTGATCGCGATCGGCTGCGGCGTGGTGCTCGGCTTGTTCCTCCTGGTGGGTGGCGCGCTGTGGTTCGCGTTCGGCGATCGCATCCGCGGGCTGTTCGGCGGCGAGACCGAGGCGGGCGAAGCCGAGGCCGCGGCCTGGCACGCCTCGATCGCGCAGTCGCTGACCAAGGTGAACGAGCTGTGCGCCGCCGACTGCGCGCAGGCCGGCGTGTTCTTCCACCCGGCCAAGCAAGCCGCCCTGCTCGGCGAAGCGCGCGCGCTGACGCCGGCACGCGTGGCCAAGCTCAATGACCCCGCTGACGCCAGCGCCGCCATGCTCGACCACACGGACGACAGCGCGATCGCGACCGAGCTCGGCCTCGACCCGCAGCAGTGCGCGCGCGTGACCGCCGGCGGAGCCAAGGTGATCAGCTGCAGCGTGCCCGACCCCAGCGGCAAGCCGAGCGTGCTGCGCATCGTTCAGCTGAGCGGCATCGGCTCGCTCTAAGGAGTACGCCGCTCGCGGTCCATCGTGATCGCGCGCAGCGTCTGGTAGGCGAGCCGAAGCTGGAAGTCGTCGCTGAACGGTGCGGCGTTCTTCCCGCTCGCGCCACGGCGTTGTGTCTCGCGCGGCGTGGCGCCGCCTTCGTCACGGCGGACCTCGTTCTCCAGGTGCCCCTCCAGGCTCGCCTCGCTGTACGAGCGCGCTTCCTCGGCGCGCGAAGGCGCCTGCTCGATGGCCACGTCCGGCTCGATGCCCTCGGCCTGGATCGAGCGCCCGCTCGGCGTGTAGTAGCGCGCCACGGTCAGCTTCAGCGCGCTCTGATCCGGCAGCTCGATCACGTTCTGCACGCTGCCCTTGCCGAACGTGCGCGTGCCGACGATCAGTGCGCGCTTGTGATCGCGCAGCGCCCCCGCGACGATCTCCGCCGCCGACGCCGTGTAGCCGTTCACCAGCACCACGATCGGGAAGTTGGGCCGCGTGCCACTACGGCGTGCGCCAGCGACCGAGAGCTCGCGCCCGTCGCGCCCGCGCGTGCTGACGATCACGCCCTCCTCCAGGAACTGATCGGCGACCGAGATCGCCTGATCGAGCAGGCCGCCGGGATTGTCGCGCAGATCGATCAGGAGCCCGCGAATGCCGCCGCGCGCGCGCAGCGTCTCGGTCGCCTGATCCAGCACGTCCGCGAGCTCGCTGGTGGTCGTCTCCTGGAACACGCGCAGGCGCACGTAGACGTGGCCATCGTCGAGCACGCGCCCCTCGATCGCGTCGACCGAGATGATCTCGCGCTTGAGCACGGTCTCGAGCGCGGGCCGATCTTCCTCGCGCCGCAGCGACACGCGCACCTCCGTGCCGGGCTCCCCGCGCATACGCCGCACGGCTTCTTCGATCGGCATGTCGCGCGCGCGCATGCCGTCGATCGACACGAAGCGATCGCCCACCTTCACGCCCGCGCGCTGGGCCGGCCCGTTCGGGAACACCGCGGTCACCGTCAACCAACCATCGCGCACGTCGATCTCCACGCCCACGCCGCCAAAGCGGCCGCGCGTGTCGCTCGCCAGCACGCGAAACTCGTGCGGATCGAGGTAGTCGCTGTGCGGATCGAGCGTGCGCACCATGCCGCGGATGGCGCCGTACATCAGCTTGTCTTGGTCGACGGGCGCCACGTACGAGAGCTCGATGTGCGCGAGTGCGCGCGCGAACGTGGAGAGGTTCTTGTACGGGCTCGCGCTGGCCGGCGTTCCGTACGCGACCGCGGCCCACGAGCCGCTCGCGACCAGCGCCACCGCCAGCCCCAGCAAGCGCCCCGGCATGCCGCGAATTACGCCGCGAAAGCCACGATTTGGGGGCTGTGTGCGAGCGGCCTCCAGCGTGTCGCCAAGACCCCCGCGCTCCCCCTCTTCCTGCACGCGGCTACCGGTGCAACACACCTTGCTCCGACACCCATGTTGTGCGGACATTACGAGCTTCTCCCGACTTCGATTGACAGCTGCGCCGATCGCTGGTGTACCATCCTTTATGCGTCGTCCGTTTGCTGGGGAACACATTCGGGGTGACACCGAGTGTGGCATGGGGGGCCGCTCAAGGACTCCTGCGGACTGCGCCACGACCCACCACAATTGCGCCCATTGTCGCGGGAAGATCCCGCATTCGCCGATCGGAGGTAACGGTGAGCATGTCAGGCACCGATAAACGTAAACAGAGCCTCTACTTCCCTGAGTCCATGCTGCAAGACATCCAGAAGGAGGCTGCACGCTTGGACCGATCTCTCTCGTGGATCGTCCAGCGCTGCGTAAAAATCGGGCTGCCCGACATTCGCAAGCTGCCTTCGGTCAACGAAATCCCGGACGACGACGTGCCCGGCGCCAACATCTGACGCTCCCGCGTCGCAAGACGCGATCGGCACGCTCGGTGTTTTGGGCGCATGAAAGAAGAGCGGCCCCCGCGAGGGAGCCGCTCTTCTTCTTTTTTGGTGCTCAGTACTCGGCGCGGAACAGCTGCTGACCCATCAGGATCAGATCGCCGCTGCGCACGTTGTGGCGCCCCGTGACGCGCACGAAGGTGCCATTGGAGCTGCCCACGTCGGTGAGGAAAACGCGGCCGTGCTCGCCGTGGATGCGCGCGTGCAGCCCCGACACGTAGCCGTCCTCGGGGAAGATCAGATCGCCGCGTTCACGCCCGAGGTGCAGGCCTTGCGGCGGGATCGGGAACGAGTTGCCGGTGGTGCTGCGCCCGATCACGAGGCTCAAGCGCCCCACGTAGCCGGGGTTGGGGCTGCCCATCAGCTCGACACCGTCGGGGCCGGTGCCCACGGGTGCGATCGCGTTGAAGCGGATCAGCTCCTGGCCGATGCGGAAGATCGAGGTGTCGCGCAGCTCGATCGGCACGTCGCGATCGATGCGCACGTAGAGCCCGTTGAGCGAGTCTTCATCGCGGGCGACCAGCTGGTTGCCCTCGAAGAAGAACGTCGCGTGGCGCGGCGAGAGGTAGAGGTCCGCCGCGAACACGCCGCCGGCCTGCCGACCGACCGCCGTGCTGTCCGCGAGCGGGACCGAGTCGCCCTCGCTGCCGTCCGGACGGATCAGCACCAGCGTGCCGCGCGGGGGCGTCACGGCGGAGGCCAGCGCCGTCGCTGCCAGCGCGTTGGGCTGCTCGCGCGGCACACCTGCCGGCGGGATGCCCGAGCTCTGCGCCATCGGGTGGCCGCACGAGCCGCAGAACTTGAAGTTCTTGGGCACCGGCGAGCCGCACTTCGGGCAGGTGAGGATATCGAGCGCAGGCGAGCTCGGATGCGCAGCGGGCTGCGAATCGAACGATCGCCGCGGCTCGGGAGCCGCCGGCGGCTCGGCCTGCGGAGGACTGCTGAAACCACGATTCAGCCCACTGCCCGCGCCTCCCTGCGAAGGGATACCCGAGGGCGGTGTGGGCGCGCTAAAGCTCTTGGGCGCGTGCGCCGAATTGCGCGGCAGCTCTGCGCCGCAGCCGAGGCAGAACTTGTAGTGGTCCTGGTTCTCTTTGCTGCACCGAGGACAAACGATCACCCACGCCTCCAAACGCCACTATGAACGCGCGCGCATTGCGCAACCGCGCGCTCCCGGCTGCTCGGGAGGATACGAGGCGCACATCTTCCGGGTCAAGCAACCCTCGGCGACTTCCGCTACTCTCCTCGAGAGTTAGAGTATGAGCGACCCACAGGACGAAGGCGCAGAAACACCCGCTCGCACGGCCGCGGTCCCGGCCGAGGTGACGCGTGACTCGATCATGGGCAGGCAGGTGGGCGAGCGCTACGCGCTGGCTGGCCTGATCGGGAGCGGCTCGATCGGTCGCAGCTATCTGGCCCACGACCC
>DASUME010000322.1:0-2463 GCA_036277895.1 Polyangiales bacterium | reverse complement strand
GGGGTCGGGCCGCGCGACCTCGCCTGCCGCGCGCAGCAGGCGTGCGCGGTCGTCGTCGCTCAGCGCGAGCAGGAGCGGTCGGTCGGCGCGGATGGCCTCGAGCAGCTCGATGGCGACGCGGGCTTGAGCAGCCAGGTCGATGTCTGGGGTACGGCGGGTCACGGGCGCGAGCATAGCCGGGCAGCGCCGGTGCGTGCTACGTGCGCCTCCATGTCGATCGCCCAGGCCGTGCCGTTCGACCCCGCGCGGGCATGGCCGCAGATCCTGATCGGGGCGTTGTTTCGCCCACGAGCCTTGTTTGGCAGCCTGCAGGCAGGGCCGGTCGGGCCGGCCGCCGCGTTGACCATCGCGTGCATGGCCTGGCCCGCCGTCGCCGCCGTCCTCACCGACGACGAGCTGTACCTCGGCCACGTGCCCCGCGTGCTGGCTCGCGGACTGATGCTCTGGGTGTTCGGCACGGTCTGGCTGCTCGGCCCGCAGGCGGCGCTGTTTCGCCTGGGGATGCGCCTGTTCGGCGCGCGGCAGCCTATCTCGCTGGCGCAGCGCGGCATGGCGGCCTTCGCCGTGCTGCTCGCCGTCTTCGGCGTGATCATCTGCATCGCCGGCACGCGCCCCGAGTCCGCGCCGTTCGTGATCGTGTGGTACCTCGCGCTGACGGCCGTATTTGGGCTCGGCACCTACGCGCTGTACGCCCTCGCGGAGGCCTTCGGGCTGCGCGGGTGGAAGGCGCTCGCGGCCGTGATCGCGTTCGAGGCGATACACGGCATCGCGCTGGTGATCGCGCTCGGCGTGCTGTTCACGCTCGTGAGTCCCTAGCGCCCGGCTCGTGACATGCTCTCGGCCATGACCTCGCTGCACGAGCTTCCTCCCAACACGCTCGTCGTCGTCGGCCAGCGTGCCGTGCCGATGCCCACGCTCGCCCCCGGCGACCTCGCGCTCCCGATCACGCGCCTCGGCGAGCTGCTCGTGCTGCCGCACGAAGCGCACGAAGCAGCGCGGCTGGCCGTGGAAGAGGCCGCGCTCGCGGTCGAGGCGCTGGCACACGTTCCGAGTGCAGCGGTCGACGCATTCTTCACGCGCTTCGCCGAGCTGCTGGCCGACGACACCGTGTGGGCGCAGATCGCGGAGGCCAACCGCGCGGACGTCGAGGATGCCGAAGCGCGTGGCCGGAGCGCCGCGCGGCTCGCCGTCTCGGCCAAGATGCGCAGCGACATGATCGCGGGACTGCGAATCTGGGCGCGCACCCCGGCGCGCGTGGGCGAGCTGATCGAGCAGCGCGTCAGCGAGGGCTACCGCATCGAGCGTCGGCGCGCCCCGCTCGGCGTGGTCGCGTTCGTGTTCGAAGGCAGGCCAAACGTGTTCGCCGACGGGGTCGGCGTGATCCGCAACGGCAACGCGGCGGTGATGCGCATCGGGGCGGACGCGCTGCGCACGGCGCTCGCGATCGAGCAGCTGGCCCTGGCGCCGGCGTTGCGCGAGTCCGGACTGCCGAGTGGTGCAGCGCGGCTCGTTCGTCACCGCAGCCACGCCGCGGGACAAGCCCTGTTTACGCTGCCGCAGGTGCGGCTCGCGGTCGCGCGCGGCTCCGGCGCCACCGTCGCGCTGCTCGGCGCGATCGCCGAGCAACACGGCATCCCGGCTTCGCTGCACGGCACCGGCGGCGCCTGGATGTTCATCGACGAGAGCGCAGACGAAGCGGCGGTGCGCCAGGCGATCGTGAACAGCCTCGACCGCAAGGTATGCAACACGCTCAACGTCCTGCTGCTCGCACGCGCTACGCGTGATCGGCTCGGACCGGTCGTGGCGCAAGCGCTCGCCAGCGTGCAGGCGCGCGTCCACGTGGTGCATGGGAGCGAGGGCGTCGTCGCGGGCGAGCCGGACTACCCGGCCGATGCGCTCGGCCGCGAGTGGGAGTGGGAGCACACCCCCGAGCTCTCCTTCGCGCTGGTGCACGACCTCGCCGAGGCCGCGCGCATCTTCAACGCGCAGAGCCCGCGCTTCGTCGCCTCGATCCTGTCGACCCGCGCGGGCGCGTTCGAGCAGTTCTACGCCGCGGTCGATGCGCCCTACGTCAGCAACGGCTTCACGCGCTGGGTCGACGGCCAGTGGGCCTACGAGCGCCCCGAGCTCGGCCTCACCAACTGGGAAAACGGCCGCCTGCTAGGACGCAGCGGCTTCCTCTCCGGCGACGACATCACCAGCGTACGCGACGTGTTCGTCGATCAGACCGGCCACGCTCCGCAGCGCCGCTGATCAGCCCCTGAACCAGAAGCTGGCCGCGAAGCCGACCAGCAGGCGCCAGCTGTCCTGGTCGACCGCGCGGTTGGGGGGCTTCCCGGCTGCACCGAGAGATCGGTGGCGCCCGCGCCGATGCACAACGCTCGGTCGCAGGCGACTCAAGGAGCACAGAGTAAAACGCTGCTCCTTATTTGCACACCATATAGAGATCTCTATTGGTTTGGG
>DASUME010000321.1:0-5279 GCA_036277895.1 Polyangiales bacterium | reverse complement strand
CGGCGGTGGCATCGTCGCGCACGGCATCCCGGCCTTCCACCACCTGGAGGACTCGCTCGCCAGCGCGGTCAGCCGCGTCGCCTACGTGGGCCCGCTGCTGCACGGCCTGTTGCCCGTGCTGATCAACGGCGCGGTGGGCCTGCTGACCGGCGCGCTGAGCGTGGGCGTGATCTCGCTGTTCACGAAGAAGAAGGACTGAGAGCCCCTCCCCTTCGTGATGGTCAGTTCGGCTCGCCTTCGGGCTCGCCGCCCTCGGGCTCCTCGCCCTCGGTCGGCTCGATAGCTCCCTCGATGGCACCCTCGGTGGCGGCCTCGACCTCGGCCTCCTCGTCGCGCGCGAGCGGCTCGGCGTCGACCACCTTCTCGTTCTCACCGACGCGGATCACGCGCACACCCTGCGTGTTGCGCCCGCTCTCGCGGATCTCGCTGATGCGCGTGCGGATCACGACGCCTGCGTCCGTGACGGCCATCAGCTGACCGTCCGCACGGGTGAGCGCGAGCCGCACCAGCTCGCCGTTGCGCTCGCTCATCTCCATCGCGATGATGCCGAGGCCTCCGCGGCCCTGCACACGCCACTCGCTGATCGGCGTGCGCTTGCCGAAGCCGTTTGCGCTGACGGTCAGCACTTGCTGCTCCTCGTCCTCGATCACATCGACGCCGACCACGCGGTCGCCCTCGCGCAGCTCGATGCCCTTGACGCCCATCGTGTCGCGGCCGGTCGGGCGCACCTCATCGATGTCGAAGCGGATCGACATGCCCTTGGCCGTGCCGATCACCACGTTCTGCCCGCTGCGCACGATGCGCGCGCTGAGCAGCGCGTCTCCCTCCTCGATCGCGACGCCGATGATGCCGGTGACGCGGATGTTGGAGTACGCCTCCAGCGAGGTGCGCTTGACCTTGCCGTTGCGCGTGCAGGTGATCAGATCCGCACCCTCGACGAACTCGCGGATCGGCACCACGGCGGCCAGGCGCTCGCCGGCCTCCATGCCCACGAAGTTCACGATCGCGCGCCCGCGCGCGGTGCGCGAGCCGGCCGGGATCTCGTACACGCGCTTGAGGTAGACCTTGCCGTTCTCCGCGAAGAACAGGATGTGCGAGTGGCTGCGCGCGACGAACAGCTTGACCACGAAGTCTTCTTCGCGCGTCTCCATGCCGCGCGAGCCACGGCCGCCGCGACCTTGCTCGCGGTACTCACTGACGGGCACGCGCTTGATGTAGCCAGCGTGGCTGACCGTGACCACGACGTCCTCGTCGGCGATCAGGTCTTCCATGCTGATGTCGCCCTCGGCGGGCACGATCTCGGTGCGGCGGTCGTCGCCGTAGCGCTCGCGGATCTCGGCGAGCTCCTTGCTGATCACGTCCATCAGCAGCCGCTCGCTGCCCAGGATCGCCTTCAGGCGCGCGATCGTGTCCGCCAGGTCGCCGTACTCCTTGGCGAGCTTCTCGCCCTCGAGGCCGGTCAAGCGCGACAGGCGCATCTCCAGGATCGCCTTGGCCTGGCGCTCGCTGAGGAAGTAGTCGCCGCGCGCCTTGGCCTCCTCGATCTCCGAGTCCGGGCGGCCTGCGCGGCGCACGAAGGCCTCCAGCCCGCGCAGCGGCAGCGCCATCAAGCGCGTGCGCGCGGTGTCGCTGTCGGGCGACTCGCGGATCGTCTTGATCACCACGTCGGTCTCGGTGATCGCCATGCCGAGGCCTTCGACGATCTCCTTCTGCGCCTCGGCCTCGCGCAGCTCGAACCGCGTGCGGCGCGTGACCACCTCGCGCCGGTGCGAGATGAACTGCTCCAGCATCTCCTTCAGGTTGAGCACCTGCGGGCGCCCACCCACGATGGACAGCTGGATCACGCCGAACGTGCTCTGCATGGCGGTCAGCTGATACAGCTTGTTGAGCACGATCTGCCCGGGTGCATCGCGCTTGAGCTCGACGACCATGCGCATGCCGTCGCGATCGCTCTCGTCGCGCATGTCGCTGATGCCCTCGATGCGCTTCTCGCGCACGAGCTCGACGATCTTCTTGAGCAGCTCGGCCTTGTTGACCTGGTACGGCAGCTCGGTGACCACGATCATCTCGCGATCGCTCTTGTGCGCGATCGGCTCCACGGTGGCGCGTGCACGCATGACGATGCGGCCGCGTCCCGTCTCGATCGCCTGCCGGATGCCCTGCGTGCCGTAGATGAAGCCGGCGGTGGGAAAGTCCGGACCCTTCACGCCGAGGCGGCCGGTACCCTCTTCGTCGAGCATCAGCTCGGTGGGCGTCAGCGCGTGGTTGTCGATCAGGCGCAGCGTGGCGTCGATCACCTCGCGCAGGTTGTGCGGCGGGATGTTGGTGGCCATGCCGACCGCGATGCCGCCCGAGCCGTTCACCAGCAGCGTGGGAAAGCGCGTGGGCAGCACCAGCGGCTCGCGCTCGCTGTCGTCGAAGTTCGGGCCGAAGTCGACCGTGTCCTTGTCGAGGTCCGCGAGCATCTCGCTCGCGAGCCGCGCCATGCGCACCTCGGTGTAACGCATGGCCGCGGGCGGGTCGCCGTCGACCGAGCCGAAGTTGCCCTGGCCGTCGACCAGCGGGTACCGCAGCGACCAGGTCTGCGCCATGCGCACGAGCGCGTCGTAGACCGACTGATCGCCGTGCGGATGGTACTTGCCGAGCACCTCGCCGACGACGCGCGCGGACTTCTTATGAGCCTGATTCCAGACGACGCGGAGCTCTTGCATCGAGTACAGCACGCGCCGGTGGACGGGCTTGAGGCCGTCTTCGACGCGGGGGATGGCGCGCCCGATGATGACGCTCATCGCGTAGTCCAGGTAGGACGTACGGAGCTCGTCTTCGATCGTGACCGCTACCTTCTGCGATTCCGCCATGCGTGGTCTCCAACCCTTCCGATTCCAGGAGAAAGCCGGTCAAAGTGCGCGTCCGGCGCGACCTGCATCGCTCGGTACGCACTCCTGGGCTCCCCGTGAGCAGGCCGCTGGCCCGCCCTGTCTATGCCCGCGCGACCCGTCGGGCCCGCTCGACCAACATGCCCGCGCGTATGCGCGCGCGATCACAATACGAGGCGCGGACGGTATCACGAGGCCACGCTTCTTGCTACGCTGCGGCACATGTTGAAGGCCTCCCCCACCGTGCTCCGCGCGCTTGCTGGCATCGGCCTCGTGCTGGCGCTCGGGAGCTGCGGGACCGTGCCCACCCTGCCGCTGCCTCCGCCGGTCGCGAGCGTGGGTACGCCGAGCCTGCAGGGCCTGGTCACCGTCGAGGGTCAAGCCAACGACGAAGCCTGGGTCACGGTGCTCAACACGACCACCGAAGAGGGCAAGATCGGCCGCGCGGACAAGGTCGGCTACTTCTCGATCTCGATCGAGGCCCAGGCGGGCGACAAGCTCGACGTGTTTCAGGAGATCGAGGGCGTCGCAGGCGAGCACGTGGAGCTGCTCGTGCCGGCCGCGCCGTAGTACGAGCGCAGCCTGTTTGTTGCTGCGCCGCGCTGGCTGCGCGTAAATTTCGAGGCTCGCCTCCGCTCTTGCTTCGCGGAGGCGCGGGGCCACTGTGACGCAGCCATGCGACGGTACGATGCGTGATGTCGAGCGGGCCCGAGGGCCGCGCGAGCCTTCGCTCGAGCGGGCCCGTAGTCGGCGCGAGCCTTCGACCGACGGGCTGCGAGAGCGCGGCGACGACACGGCCGGGCGCAAGCTCGGGCTGTTCGCGCTGGCCGGAACGCTGTCGGTCGCGGCGATCATCTCGGCCGGGGTGCTCTCCGGAGGCACGCAGGAAGAAGAGCCCTCGACGCCCGATCCGCTCGTGCACCTCGCGCTGACCAGCAGCGCCGATCCCAAGGATCTGAAGGCCAACGAAGGCACGAAGGCGGACCCGGCCGAGCTGGAGCTCACGCGGCTGTCGTTCCCCGCCACGCTCGCCGGTGACGAGGGCCCGACCGCGGCCACCGTGCGCGACCGCGGGATCACGCGGCAGGCCAAGCGGGTCGTGGCCACGGATGCCCCGGCAGCCACCCTGGCAGGCGACGAGACGGAGCGCCTGCAGCGGGCGGCGCGCCACGATCCGCTGATGGCGCAGGCGATGCCGGAGCGGTCGGGCGCGATCGCCCCCGCCGGCAGCGACGGCCCCATCACCTTGCAGGTGGTCAGCTTTCAGACCCGCGACGCCGCCGAGCGCTTCGTCAATGCGTTGCGCGCGCGCGGCCACCGGGCGTTCCTCGCGCAGACCGACCTGCCCGGGCGAGGTCGCTCCTTTCGGGTCCGCATCGGTCCGTTCACTACACGTCGCGAGGCGCTGCTCTACCAGAAGAGCTTCGAAGAGACCGAGCGCATGCACGGCATCGTGGTCACCGGCTCTCAACACTAGGTTCGGGCGCAGCGGTCGGGTTTATGATCGCTGCGTATGGACGAGCCGACGTTTCACTCGCTATTGGCCAAGGGATCCCAGCACGACGCGAGTGACGTCCTCCTGAAGGTCGGCCAGCCGCCGGCCCTGCGCGTCTCGGGCGACCTCTACTACATGCAAGGCGAGAAGCTGCAGCCGCAGAACACCCTGCAGGTCGCCGAGATCGTGCTCGCCAGGTCGCGCTTCCAGGGCTCGCTCGCGGACCTGCAGGAGTACGACTGTTCGTACGCAGTGCCCGGCGTGGGGCGCTACCGCGTGAACATCTTCCGCCAGCGCCAGTCGCTCGCGCTGGCGATGCGCTCGATCCCGCTCCACGTGCCGAGCTTCGATCAGCTCAACACGCCGGCGGCGGTGCGCGGGTTCGCGCAGCTCGATCGCGGGCTGGTGCTGGTGGTCGGCGCGGCCGGCAACGGCAAGAGCTCCACGCTGGCCGCCATCATCAACGAGATGAACCGCACGCGGCGCCTGCACATCGTGACCATCGAAGACCCGATCGAGTTCCTGCACCCCGACGCGCTGTGCTCGGTGTCGCAGCGTGAGGTCGGCCTCGACACGAACAGCTTCGCGTCGGCGCTGCGCGCGGCGCTGCGCCAGGATCCCGACGTGATCCTGGTGGGCGAGATCCGCGATCAAGAGACGATGGAGATCGCGCTCAAGGCCGCCGAGACCGGCCACCTCGTGCTCAGCACGCTGCACACCCCGGACGTACATCGCACCGTGGGCCGCGTGCTCTCGCTGCTGGGCATGAAGGAAGTGCAAGAGACGCGCGAGCGCTTCGCCGACGCGCTACGCGGCGTGGTCGCGCAGCGCCTCGTGCCCCGCCAGGAAGGCGGCATGACCGCGGCCGTGGAGATCCTGATCAACACGCCCACCGCGCGCGAGTCGCT
>DASUME010000320.1:0-5660 GCA_036277895.1 Polyangiales bacterium | reverse complement strand
GCTCTTTGTCCTTGTTCTGGTGCTTGCCGCGGATCAGCACGCCGATGCACGTCTGCCCCGAGTACGTGGCCGCGAGGCTCATCGGATTGGGTAGGCACGCCTTGAGCACGTGGAGAGGAACCACACCCTGGCCGTCGGAGGTGGTGACCTTCTGATGGTTCAACAGCCCCACCTTCTCGAACACGTTCAGGCAGTTCAGGTAGTGATCGTCGAAGCCCATCCAGAAGCGCACGGACTTCACGCCCCGGATGTTTACCGACAGCGAGTGAACCTCGTCGTGCCCCATCAGGTACAGCCGCTTGGAGCCGACCACCGGGAAGTCGTAGTCCATCGAGCGCGAGTGGCGCGGATAGGTTCGCCACTCCCCGTCCTCGAGGCAGCCAGCGTCCTCGATCACCTCGCGCAGGTTGATCTCGGGATCGAAGTTCGTGGAGAAGAAGCGACCGTGCTTGCCGTCATTCACATCCAGGATGTCGATCGAGGTGATGTTGTCGAACTCGTGGCGCTGCGCGTACTCGCAGTACGCGTTCACGACGCCGGGATCGAAGCCCACGCCGAGGATCGCCGTGAGGCCCTTGGCTGCGAAGTCGTCCCGCTTCTTCCACTCGTGGTTGGCGTACCAGGGGTATGGCGCGTTCATCACGTCGTAGTCTTCGTGGACTGCCGTGTCGAGATAGACCGCGCCTGTGGCGAGGCACGCCTCCATCACGGACATGTTGACGAAGGCGGTGCAGACGTTGATGACGAGGTCGCTCTCGGTCTGCTCGATCAGGCGCACGACGGAGGCCGTGTCGTACGCATCTACGGCCGCGGTCTGCAGGCGGAACGGCTGCTCGTAGCGATAGCCCTTGCTCTCGATCGCGTGCAGCAGCGCCTCGCAGCTCGCGACGTTCCGCGAGCTCAAGCAGACCGACGCGAAGGCACCACTGTTCTGCGCGCACTTGTGAGCCACGACCGCGCCAACGGCGCCGGTCCCGATGACGAGAACGTTCTTTTTCATCTGTTATCCTGGGAGAGGGAGTCGGTGGAGCACGCGCAGCGGACCTGTCGCCTACGACGACAGGGCATCGCGAAAGTCCTCGTACGTGGGCCGGTGCGCCAGGTGCACCGCACCGTCGAGGCGCTTGTGATAGATGGCGGGCATCCGGATGCCGTTGAAGAAGTTCTTCTTCACCAGCGAGTAGCCCGCGACGTCGGGGAAGCGGAGCCGGTCACCGATCTGCACTTCGTGGTCGAGCACGTAGTTGCCGAAGTGATCGCCAGCCAGGCAGGTCCTGCCGCACACGCGGTAGACACGCCCGCGAAGCTCGGCCAGATCGAGCCCGCTCCTCGGCAGCGCGGTGGCACCTTCCAGCTCGGGCGTGAAGCCGTACGTCAGCACGTCGAGCAGGTGCGTCTCGACGCCCGCGTCGACGATCAGGGTCGGCACCTCGTTGTGCACGATGTCGAGCACCTGCACGACCAGAGAGGTGGAGCCCGTCACCGCCGCCTCGCCAGGCTCCAGATACAGCTGCAGTCCGTACTCCGTGGAGAACCCTGCGAGACGTCGGCAGAAGTCGGCGAGGGGGTAGCCGTCGGAGGTGAAGGCGATACCGCCCCCCAGGCTGAACCAGCGGAGCTTGCGCAGCAGCGAACCAAAGCGCGCCTCGATGCGCTCGAGCTGCCGGCAGAAGCTCGCGAAGTCCTGGTTGTCGCAATTGACGTGGACCATCGCGCCGTCGATGCGATCCGCGAGCTCGCGCGGCAGGTCCTTGGCCCTCACCCCGAGCCGCGAGTAGCGCCCTGTGGGATCGCTGAGCGTGTGCGCCGAGTGCCCGATCTCCGGGTTGAGCCGCAACCCCACGGACGAGGCTGCGACGTGCCTTCGGAAGCGCTCGAGCTGACCCAGGGAGTTGAAGATCACCTTGTCGCAGTAGCGGCCGACCTCGCGGATCTCCGCTTCGTCGTACGCCACGCTGTAGCCGTGGGTCTCACCGCCGAACTTCTCGTAGCCCAGGCGCGCCTCGTAGAGGCTGCTGCTGGTGGTTCCCGCGAGTGACTCCTTCATGAACTCGAAGGCGCACCACGCCGAGAAGCACTTGAGCGCGAGCACGCACTTCGCGCCCGACAGGCTGTGCACCTGGCGGATGCGGTCCATCGCGACCGACATGCGGCCCTCGTCGATCAGATAGTAAGGAGTATCGAGCTGCATGATCGCGCCTATCAGGTAGACCGAGCCGAGGCGTTGGGGCTCGCTGCCAGGGACCGCGACGCGGAGCGATGCTCGGAGTCGAACTGCATCAGCAGGTCGCCGTCGTGCGCCAACGTCGACAGCACATCGGGGCCGAACCACTCGAGCGAGGCGTCCATGTCGTCCCAGGACAGCTGCGTCTCGGCCATCACCGAGCGGAGGAAGCTCTGAAAGTCGAACGCTCCGTCGAACAGACGCACCATCCCGGCGCGGCTTCCCATCGGCGCGTAGACGTTCGCCGGCGCGAACACGGGGAGCAGCTCCCGCGCGGTGACGTTCTTCAGGTGCATGTGCGCGATGAACGGCTTGAGCTCTCGAAAGACCTGCAGCGGCTCGGCGCCCGCCTCCCAGACGTGGATTACGTCGAAGTTCAGGCGCAGCGCTGGATGATCGATCTCCTCCACGAGCTGCAGCGTCGAAGCAGGCGTATCCGCGAGCGTGTTCGGGTGCGTCTCGACGACCAAGTACAGCCCGTGCGCCGCGACGACCTCGCAGAGCTCGCGCATCCGCGTCACCCAGGCTCGGCGCTCGTCCGGAGGTACGGCCCCGCTGGCCCGGTCGCCCGCGAACGTGCGCAGCTTCTGCGCGCGCCAGGACTGCGTCAACCGGCACAGCTTCGAGGCTTCGTGGAGGCCGACCTTGCGCTCTCCCTGCACCGGCAGGTAGTCGCTGATCATCGGCACGCGCAGGTTCTTCGACTGCAGCCAGTCGATGTCGTACTCGGGCCGGTCGATCAGGTTCTTGGCATGGACCCCCCAGAGCTCGATGCCCTGAAACCGGTGATGGGCCGCCCACTGCGCGATCTGACCGAGCGAGATCAGCTGATGGCGGAACGAGATGGTGCAAAGGGAGATGTTCACGACGAACCTCCTGCGACGATCAGACGCTTCGGGGACGCGGACACCGGGCTGCACCACTGCTCGTACACCTCGAGCAAGCGCTTCTTGATCTGCCGCTCACGCTGCTCCTGGTCGGCAAGCATGGCGAAGATGCGGTCAGCGAGCGCACGGTCGCCCGTGGTCGCGAGCTTCAGCGCCTGAAACTGCACGAGCTTGTAGCTCTTGACGAGCTCCGCGATCGCTTCGCACCAGTGATCGAACTCGGCCTCCGCCAGGTTCAGCTCGCGCCAGAAGAACGCCAGTCCATGCTCGTACGCATACTTGCGAATAGACAGGATCGGAACCTCCTCGAACGCCTTTCCGAGCGCGGCGAGCGCGAGCGGGTTGCCGCGCTTGTCGCGTCCTTCCAGGTGTGCGCTCAGGCTCTGCCGGATCGCGTCGATCATCGGCGTCTCGGTCTTGAGGCAAGCCTCGAAGTAGGCTCTGATCTGCGCGACGTTGGGAGGGCGAGCAGCTTTGTCCGAGAAGATATACCCACCGCGCACGCTGGGGTGGCGCATCGCCTGGAGGAGGCGCGCGCGCTTCGCGACTCCCTCCCAGCGATAATCTGGGTCGTAGACCATCCATTCATCGGGCTGGCGCGTCGGACCGAGCATCAGGTAGTGCGGGAAGGGGTCCTTGTTGAACTCGTTCACGCGCTCGGGCAGCTGGTGCATGTCGAGCATCACCATGATGTGCTCGTCGGGCGCGCGCGTCTCCACCAGGGATGCCAGCCGCTCGCAGTTCTCGTCCTTACTCAGCGAGTCGTCGTACCAGGCTTGCACCTTGATGCCGTAGAGGCGCTCGTACCACTCCAGGAAGTGCTCGTGACTGATGGTGTCGCTGTGGTACGAGATCTGGCAGCTGTCGCTGACCACGATCTCGGAGTCCCAGACACCGAAGTACAGGACACGATGCTCGAGGCCGGGGTGTCGCTTGACCACCTCGCTCAGGCAGCTGACGAAGCAGTGCAGCTTGATGTCCTCTTCGTAGTCGAGGATCTGCGCTGGGTTCGCACGTGGCTGGGCGTCGTAGAGGATCTTGGCGACCTTCCGGACCGTGTCGAACTCATTGTTCATCACCGCTTCCTCGGGCAGGCTGAGGCCCAGCTCGACCTCGAGCAGCACGACCAGCTGCAGCGTGCCCGCGGAGTCGAGGCCCAAGTCTTCGCGCATACGCGCATCGGTGTGGAAGGTGGTCGAGCAAGGATGGGACATCTTGCTGACCAGCACGTCGTGCATGCTCGTGACGATCTGTTGCTTCGTTCTCATGAGGAAACTCTTGCGCCCGACGCGTGCGCGTCGCGGCGGTTGCTGGCCTCTGTCAGAGCCTTCCGACTGACCTTCCCGTTCGGCATCCTCGGGATGGACTCCACCTGCGCGATGCGCATGGGCACCTGATGGCTGGCCAGCTTCTTCGCGCACCAGCCCCGGATCTCACCATGTTCGAGCGTGCGATCGGCGACGACGTGCAAGCAGACCTGGTCGCCACCGAAGCCCTGGTTGCTTCTGTACACGACGGCGTCGCTGACGCCCGGCATCTGCAGCACGACCTCTTCGACCTCCGTCGGATAGACGTTGAGGCCCGAGACGTTGATCATGTCGTCGATGCGTGAGACGTAGCGAAGGCTGCCCTCCTCGAAGTAGCCGAGGTCGCGTGTCTCGACCGGTACGGCTCCAATGCGCGCCACGATCTCGCGCGGCTCGGACGCGCTGGGCCCGGCTACGAGGTCCACGTGCGGGAGCGCGTGCCCAAGCTCGTTCGCGGAGGAGATATCTTGGCCCAGCGTCAAGCATCCCGCTTCAGAGCATCCGTACTGCTGATGCAGGTGGCGCACCTTGCTGCGGATGGCCTCGAACTGCTTCTGCTTCAGCAGCGTGCCCGAGGTCATCGCGGCGAAGATCGGCCCGTCCTCAGGCATGAGCATGGAGAGGGCCACGAGCAGCGGCGGCGACGCGTAGAGCAGCGGCGACTCGCTCTGCTGCAGCTTGCGGAGGATGTACCTGGGGTTCGGGTTGGTGACGACCACCGGCTGCACACCGCGCGCGATCGCCACCAGCACCCCGCAGATCAAGCCGTAAGAGTGGTTGGTCGGACATGCGACGATCGGGGTCAGCCCACTGGCGTCGAAGTGGCGCGTGTAGCTCTCGATCTCCATGTCGATGCTGCGCCAGGAGCGCGCGATGTACTTGGGTTCCCCCGTGGTACCGGAGCTGGTCTGGATCAGCGCAGCTTGCCCGACCACAGCGCATGCAGCCTCGATCCGCTCGACGTTCTCGAGTGCGGTCTCGGCATCGGCGCCAAACGCCAGGAAGGTTGCGCCGCTGCGCTCGGCACGCCGCCGCGCTGCTTCGAGGGGCATGTCCACGGGCAACGGATAGATCGTGCCGCCGCGCTGCTTCACATAGAGGGTCAACGCCAGGCAGAACGCCGTGTCGGGGGAGCAGACCGCGATGCGCTCCGCCGCGCGGAGAGCTGGATGCCGATCGAACGAAGCGAAGCAGCGCTCGAAGTAAGGCTGGTCGTGGTGGACGTCGTTCACGTAGATCATG
>DASUME010000319.1:0-4484 GCA_036277895.1 Polyangiales bacterium | reverse complement strand
CTTGCTCCATCGCGCGCAGCAAACGCTGGCTGTGCTCGAGGTTCAGGACGTGGGGTACGCCGCTCGCACGAGCCTTGGCGGCGCGCGAGTTGCTAGCTCGACTCTTGGTCGAGGTCGAGCGGGCCTTCTGGGCCGCGCGAGCAAGACTGGAGCGGGCCTTTTGGGCCGCGCGAGCAACAGAAGTGACCGTCTTCTTCTTCTTGGTGGTCATGCTCTCCGTGTTGATGGAACCTCTACCGCGCGGGCGTCGTCACGCCCATTCCGGCTCTGGGCAACGCCGTGCTCGACGGCTTCTTCGCCAGAGATTCCATAGAAATCGTCTACACGCTTCGCGACCGTTCGTTGCACGCTCTCGATCAGTTTGGGGAGCTCGCTCAGGGGTACGCCCTTGGTCTCGACCGGGCGGTCCATGTACACCGTGACACGAAGACCGGGATTCACGTAGGGCTCTCCCTTCCTCATGACTTCGAACATACCGGTTACGGCCACCGGGACGATCGGAAGCTCGAGCGCATGTGCGATGCGCAACAAGCCGCTCTTGAACGGACCGACCCTTCCGTTGCGAGTTCGTGTCCCTTCCGGGAACACCAGGATCGAGTGACCGCGAGCGACTTCATCGCGCACACTGTCGTGCAAGCGCTGCGCGGCGCGCTTGTCCTTGGCGACCGGGATCGTTCCACGCTGCTTCATGAACCAGCCGTAGAACGGCACCTCGAAGTGCGAGGCCAGCTCCATGCCTTGCTTGAAGTGCGACGTACCCGCGTACATCGTGCAGTGATCGATCATGTTGACGTGGTTTTGCGCGAACACGTAGACGCGCTTCGGATCGATCTCCGGGTGCACGACATAGTTCACACGCGTACCAAGTACCTTGAGCTGGCCGCTGGTGTAGAAGCGGGTCAGCCACTCGATGCGGTCGGAGGGCACGAAGCGCTGCACCACCAGCATCGTGCCCATCATCGTGGCCAGGAAGGAGAAGCCGGGCACCCACATGGCGAGGCCCACGGCTTTCCGGAACAGGCCCGCGGTCGGGGGGACGGGGAAGGCGGCTGCGGTCACTTTCGACTCCTGCATCGGGGGCGAAGCTAGCACGCGCTGGCCGGCCGCCGATGTTCCGCGTTGGGTGTCGTAATCGCTTCGCTTTTGCTAACCCGCCAGGCCAACCGGGTTTCGCATTTATGTTATGGCTCACAGGCGTCGTCTGGTAACGTCCGTCGCCGCTCGTCGGTGAAACGCGTCGCGAACGCCGACCGGCATTCTAGGAAGGAACAGCCAAATGAACTCGAAGCTACACGCGAAGATCGTGACCATGGCGGCAGCGACGCTGGGCCTCAGCATGATGGCCGGCTGCGCAAAGAAGGCGGAGCCCGCTCCGGCCGCTGCCGAGGGTGGCGCGGCCGCCGCCGGTGCCGAGTCGTCCTGTGGCGCCGGCAGCTGCGGCGCCGCGCACGAGGGCGAGAAGAAGGAAGGCGAAGCCCCCGCCGAGTCCGCTCCCGCACAGTAACGAGCGGCAGGCGGGCGCCGAGCACGGTATAGCCATCTGATGTGCGAAGGAATCGGACTGGGCTTGCGCTCCCCGATCGCCGCTCCGCTGTTCGATGGCACCGCGCCCCAGGCGCTGCGCTGGCTCGAGATCCACCCCGAGAATTACCTCTCGCGTGGTGGACGCTACGCCGCGCAGCTCGCGCAGGCGCGCGAGCGTTACCCGCTGCTCACCCATGGCTTGACCATGGGGTTCGGCGCGCTCGCTCCGTTCGATGCCAGCTACCTGCGCTCGCTGCGCGCGTTGCTGCACGAGCTGCGCGTGCCGTGGCACTCGGACCACCTGTGCTTTGCGCAGGTCGACGACGTGTACCTGCACGACCTGCTGCCGCTGCCGCTGCACGAAGAGGCGATCGCGCTGGCGGTGCAGCGTATCCACGAGGCGCAGGATGCGCTTCATGTTCCGATCGCGCTGGAGCCGATCAGCTGGTACGCGCGGCCGCCGGACAGCCCGCTCGACGAGGCGGAGTTCATCGGCGAGATCGTCGCGCGCTCGGGCGCCAAGCTGCTGCTCGACGTCAACAACGTGTACGTGAACGCGATGAACCACGGCTTCGACGCGCGCGGCTTCATCGACAAGCTGCCACTCGATCAGGTCGTGCAGCTGCACATCGCCGGACACCACCTACGTCCCGACGGAAGGCGCATCGACACGCATGCGGCGGCGATCAGCGACCCGGTGTACGAGCTGTTCGACTACACGATGCGCAAGCTCGCGCGCCCGCTGCCAGTGCTGCTGGAGCGCGACGATGAGTTCCCTCCGTTCGCCGAGCTGGCGCAGGAGATCGAACGTCTGGACGTGATCTATCGCGGTGCGCTCGCCGGGTTCCGCTCGCGCGCGGAGAAAGCGCGCGCTTCGACATGAGCACACTGGCCGCCTACCAGCGTGCGATGGTGAGCCTGGCGTTCGCCGAGGACGACGCGCGCCCCCACATCCCGGGCTTCGAGCTTTACCGCGACATGATCCGCGCACGCCTGTTCGCGATGGCGAAGGTCGCTTACGAGCGCAGCTTCGACGCGCACTGCTTCGCGCGGTACCTCGCCGACCGGCCGCCCGCGTCGCCGTTCATCCGCGAGGTGATCGCGGGCTTCGGGCCCTACGCCGAGCGTGAAGCTTCGGGGCTGCGGGTGTCGCTGTTGCGCTTCGAGACCGCGAAGTGGCAGGTCGCGAGCTTGCCGTATCCCGCGAGCGAGGCGGGGGAGCTCGACTTCGAGGCGCGTCTGGTCGTGAACCCCACGCTGCTGCGCGTACCGCTGGAGCACGTGGTGACCGAGGACGAGCGCGCCGAGGCGCACATCCTGCTCGTGTACCGCCGCCCGGACGACCACGGTGTGCTCTGGTCGCGCTTGCCTCGCGTCGCGGCGCTGCTCGCGGACGAGGCACCGAAGCAGAAGCTGAGCGAGCGGGTGGCGGCGTACTTCGCGCGCGGCGTCGATACGGCGGACGAAGCTGGGCTGACGCGCCTGGCCGACGAGCTGATGCTCGCGGTAGAGCGCGGGATCGTGCTCGGCACGGAGCTGTAGCACGCGGCCTTCGTGTACCATGCTCGCCGGGGGGAGCATGCAGTCGGTCAGCGCGCGCAATCGCGTGAACGTCACCGGGCAGGGCACGCAGGAGTTGCTGTTCGTGCACGGCTTCGGCTGCGCGCAGGACGACTGGCGCAAGGTCGCGCCGAGGTTCGAGCGCGACTACAAGGTAGTGCGCTACGACCTCACCGGCTGCGGCGACTCGGACCGCAGCGCGTACGATCTCGAGCGCCATCACTCGCTGCAGGGGCACGCCACCGACCTGCTCGAGCTCGTGCACGAGCTCGGCCTGAGCCAGCCGTACGTGGTGGGGCACTCGGCGGGCGCGATGATCAGCGCACTGGCCGCGATCCGCGAGCCGCGCACGTTCGGCAAGCTGGCGCTGGTCGGCGCCTCGCCGCACTACATCGATGAGCCCGGCTACATCGGGGGCGCCTCGCGCGCGCAGATCGAAGCCGTGGTGCACGGGCTGGAGGCTGACTACGCCGGCTGGTGCGCGCAGACGTTGCCGCTCGCGATGGCACACCCGGGGCGGCCCGGGCTGGACGCCGAGCTGCTGCAGTCGTACCTGCGCGCGGACCCCGACATCGCGATGCACTTCGCGCACGCGATCTTCTTCTCGGACTTCCGCAGCGCGCTGCCGTTCGTGCTCGCGCCGACGCTGGTGGTGCAGTCGCCGGGCGACGTGTTCGTGCCGTTCGCGGTGGGGCAGTTCCTGGCCAACACGATCCCGGCCGCGGAGCTGATCCAGCTGCAGACCCCCGGCCACTACCGCAGCTGTCAGGACCCGACGAGCTCGCCTCGATCCTCCATCGCTGGGCCGCAATCTAGTTCTTATGCAGCGCGGCGTTCAGCACGACCTCGTTCTTCTTGTTCACGACCTCGACCGCGCCGGTGAGGCTGTTGCGGCGGAACAGGAGATCGTTCTGGCCAGCCAGCTCGCGCGCTTTGACGACCTTGTCGCCCAGCTGCACCTTGGTGCCGGCGGTGATGTACAGGCCGGCCTCGATCGTGCAGTGATCGCCGAGCGGGATGCCGCAGCCGGAGTTGGCGCCGAGCAGGCAGCCCTTGCCGAGCCGGATCACGATGCTGCCGCCGCCGGAGAGCGTGCCCATGATCGACGCGCCGCCGCCGACGTCGCTGCCATCATCGACGATCACACCGGCGCTGATGCGGCCCTCGACCATCGACTTGCCGAGCGTGCCGGCGTTGAAGTTCACGAAGCCCTCGTGCATCACGGTGGTGCCTTCGCTCAGGTGGGCACCGAGCCGCACGCGATCGGCATCGGCGATGCGCACGCCGCTCGGGATCACGTAGTCGACCAGGCGCGGGAACTTGTCGACCGAGTGCACGCGCACTTCCACGCCCTCGGCCTTGAGCTGGCCGCGCACGGCCTCGAAGTTGTCGGGCGTGAA
>DASUME010000318.1:0-4828 GCA_036277895.1 Polyangiales bacterium | reverse complement strand
CGTGGGTCGACCAGCAGCGACCTGCGTTCAAGGGCCAACGCGGCTACACGCGCACGGCCCTCGAGTACGCCAATAACCAGCGCGACGTGCTGCTGCGCTTCTTCGACGACGGCCGCTTGGTGCTGACCAACAACGGCGCGGAGCGCGCCATCAAGTCCATCGCGCTCGGCAGAAAGGCGTGGCTCTTCTGCGGCAGCGACGACCACGCCAAGAGCACCGCCGCGCTCTACTCGCTGATCGCCTCCGCTCGCCTGCACAAGCTCGACCCCGAGGAGTACCTGCGCTGCCTCATCCGGCTCGTGCCCCTCTGGCCGCAAGACCGGATGCTCGAGCTCGCCCCGGTCTTCTGGGCGCGCACACGCGACAGGCTCGACGCCAACCAACTTGCCGCAGAGCTCGGCCCGATCGACCTCCCTGTTGAGCCGCTCGATACGAGCGCGGCGACCGAGCAGCAAGCTGCGAGCTGACGTCCTAGCCTTCACGCTCCGAGCATGACTGCTGCGCTACACGAGCGCTCCACTGCTCCGTGAAGCGCATACTTTCATTGGACCAACTGCACCCCCCAGCACGAAGCCTTCAACCAGGCGACCCCGGCACGCAACGACGCAACCTACCGCGGCCGCGTCGGTCTCTGGGGCGCGCTCGAGAACCATGTGCAGGCATCCCGTAAGGGGACCGGCACGCGCGCATGCATCCTCGCAGGCCCCGTGCTTGCCGAGGACGACCCCGAAAAGGATTTCGGTTCCGGCGCGATTCAGTACCCCCTTACCTTCTGGAAGGTGGTCTGCATCGCCGACCCCGACGAGCACCCACGCGGCGAACCCGCGCTTCAAGTGTTCGGGTTTCTCCTCAACCAACGTAACGTCGTCGACGAGTTCGGCATCGAGAGGTTCGATCCCGGCTCCTTCCGCCGCTACCTGCGACCTCTCGACGAGATCGAACAAGTCGCGGGCGTCGTCTTCGACAGGGCGCTCCATCGCGCAGACACCAAGGCGCGGCGCTGAACGGGTCGCCGCCGAAGAGGCCGCGTCCGACTACGCGCGCGAAGCCGCTCAGGAGTATCCGGCAGGCGCCTTGGCGTGCGCCAAAGGCGGCGTGGATGAGCTTGCACGCCACGTAGGCGAGCTTGCCGTTGCGCGCAGCCTCTCAGTCGCAAAGCATCCGCGCGAACTCGGTGAACTCGGCGACGTCTTCGTGCTCGCGCGACAATGGCGGCGAGCTCGGTGTCGTTCGGGTGAAGTTGGGGCCTCCGGACGCCTCCCCCGGCTTTTGGGGAGGAAGAGCGATGATCAAGGTGCGCCAGACGGTCCCGGAACTGCGAAGGGTGACGCTCCGCGCCCTCAAGGCGCCCACGCGGGCGAAGGACTGAACGACGCCCTCGGCGCGTTCACGTGTCGACGTTAGCTCCCCACGACGTGCCCTCGCGTTGCCGAGCGCGTGGCGCTACGCGCGATGCGCGCGCAACCGCACCAGACATACCCGTCACACGCGACGCCTGTTTGTCCCTACGTCGTTGCGATGCAGAGTCGCGACGCACGGCAGCCGGCCGACGCCCTTGCGGAGGAGGGTGCAGGGTGAGGCATCGTGCTCGGCATCCAAGGCTGCGACTCCTTGCAGGACCCATCCCGCGAGCGGGCCCCTTCCTTCAGTCGCTACGCCCTGGACCCCTGCGCGCGCTGCGCTCGAGAGGGCTGGTCAGGTCAGCAAGGGCGACCAACGGCCCACAGATCGAGAGGCAGATCGTGACCAGCAAGCTTCCCTCAACCATGCGCCTGCGCGAATGCGAAGTTCTCTACAGAACGCGAAAACTGGACGTGCACGTTCCGCGCATTGCATCGAGCGAGGATGTCTACCGACTGCTAGGCGCGATGGATGCGCCAGCGCGGGCCACCGAATCCGTTTGGGTGCTGTTGCTCGATGCGCGTCAGAAGGTCGTCGGTGTACACGAATGTGCTCGCGGGGGCGTTGCAAGCGTGCCGGTGATGCCCTGCGACGTGTATCGCGCGGCCGTGGTAGCGGGCAGCAACGCGATCATTCTCGCCCACAACCATCCGTCGGGAGATTGCACACCCAGCCCCGAAGACTTCGCGTTCACGAATCGCGTGCAGGACGGCGGCAAGATCCTGGGCATCCACGTGCTCGATCACCTCGTCGTCGCGACCAACGGCTACTTCTCGTTTCTCGACGCGGGGCACATGAAAGCACTCGCCGAGAAGGTTGGTTGACGTGCCATCGCATCAGGCTCCCACGCTGAACCCGTCGCCGTTCCTTCTCGAGCATGAGGCAACAACGGGGTACGCGCGCTTCACGAACGGGCTCGTGTCGCTCGTCCGTTTCCGGAGCGGCTGCCGTTGGGAGTACTATCGCGTTGTGCAGCGCGGTTCCAGCCGCGGGCTCGAGAGGTTCGTGCGCTATCTGCGTACGGAAGAGGCCTCTCGCCTTGAGCAGGCGGTCGCCTCCGAAGAGGCGCGACATCGCTTGGAGGTTGCACTCGCGAGCATGACAACGCAGCAAGCTCTCCGCGGATGCGCGGTGAACGTCGTCACCGGCGACGTCGTCGACTGACCCAGGCGAGCGCTTTTGTTCGACCATGCTGCCATCCGCATCTCTCGCACGACTTCTTCTGCGAAACGGAAAATGTCATCGATCTTTGACATGTACTAAATGTAGCCGATTGATCACTTTTTCTCCATGTACGCGATCATTGACATGCTATCCTCGTTATATGAGACCGATGGCCGTCGTGACAAGTGCCGACATCGGGGGCGTCATTCGAACGCGTCGGCGTGAGCTTGGGCTCGACCAACACGAGCTCGCTGGCATGGTCGGCGTGAGCCGCCAATGGGTGCTCGCGGTCGAACGTGGCAAGGACAGAGCCGATTTCTCCCTTGTTTTGCGCACTTTGCGGGTGCTCGGCCTCGCCATCCAAGTGGCACCCCTGGACGAGGCGGCGGGGGACTCCGTGAGCCTCGACGCTCTCCTCGACCGGGCGCGCCAGCGGTGACCGACGTACTCATCGTCCTGCTCCACGGCCAGGTCGCCGGCCGGCTCGAGCGCCGGCGCGGCCCCAAAGGCGATGTCCTCCGATTCGTCTACGACGAGGCGTGGCTGCGGGATGCCTCCATGCATCCGCTTTCGCTTTCCCTCCCCCGATCCTCTTCCGAGCACGACCACGACGCGGTCTCGCCGTACGTGTGGGGCCTGTTGCCGGACAACGAGCGCGTCGTCGAAGCATGGGCCAAGCGCTTTCAGGTCTCCGCGCACAGTGCGTTCGCCTTGCTGGCACACGTCGGCGAGGACTGCGCAGGCGCGGTGCAGTTCGTGCGCGAGGAGCGCGTCGGACCGATCACACGCAGCACGGCCCAGGAGGTGGAGTGGCTCACCGAGGCCGACATCGCGCAGCGCCTCCGAGACTTGCGCGAGAACGAGACGGCGTGGCGGAACGAACGCGACCAAGGGCAGTTCAGCTTGGCAGGCGCCCAACCGAAGACCGCGCTGTTGTACGACGACGGCCGCTGGGGAATCCCCCAAGGACGGCTCCCGACGACGCACATCCTCAAACCGCCGCTCGCGGCGTACCGCGGGCACACGCTCAACGAACATCTCTGCCTCGAGCTCGCCCGTGCAGTCGGACTGCCCGCCGCGCGCTCGGAAGTGCGCCGCTTCGAGAAAGAGGTCGCCATCGTCGTAGAGCGGTACGACCGCGCCCATGCGGCGGAGGCCCGCGGCCGCTCCCCCCAGGTGGTCCGGCTCCATCAGGAAGACCTCTGCCAGGCTCTCGCGATCGCGCCGGCGTACAAGTACCAGAACGAAGGCGGTCCGACCCCCGCACGCATCGCCAAGCTGCTCCGCGACCATTCGCGCCATCCGCGCGAGGACGTCTTCACTTTCGTCGATGCGCTCGCCTTCAATTGGATTCTCGGCGGCACCGATGCGCATGCCAAGAACTACTCGTTACTCCATGGACGAGGACCCGTCGTCCGGCTCGCACCGCTCTACGACGTGGCTAGCGCCCTGCCCTACCCCGAGCTCGACCAGCGACGGCTGAAGCTCGCGATGAAAGTCGGAAAGACCTACGCGCTGCGCGAAGTGACCGGCTCGAACTTCCAGGTGCTGGCGCGCGAGGTGGGGCTTGCCCCCGACGAGGTAGTGGAACGCGTGTACCGCCTTTGTGAAGCGGCGCGGGATGAAGTGGGCGGCGTTCGAGACCGCGCGCGTGAGCATGGCCTTGCCACCGAGTTCCTCGACAAACTCACGCAGCTCGTGTCTTCGCGCGCCGAAGTATGTCGTGCCTCCGTGGAGCGCACGCGCAGCGCGCCGACCGCAAAGCTCGCCCAGCCAGATCCAGCCCTCGTCGCGCACGACGAGTACACCTTCCAAGGCATGCGCGTCGTAGGCAATCGCCTCGTCGCGGAGCTGTCTTTGCTCGGCACGGGCGAGCGCGTTCTCCTCGACCCGTACCGGCCTGGGCGAAACACCGTCGCGGAGGGAGACCGCGTGCGCTTCGGCCCCAATCAATCGTTGATGGTCCTTGAGCGAGGCGTCGAACGCGGCCGAGGACGCTAGCCGGGCTCCGCCTTGATCAGGTGCGTCGGCCATGCCCATCCGTCCGAAGGCTGATCGAGGCCGCTCCACCCGTGTGCACATGTGCAAGTGCGCAAGGCGGTCGGTGCGCCCTGCGGCAGGTGGTTGGGCTCGTCGGCTACGAAGTCGCGCTCCAGCAGGTTCGGCGCGATCCGCTTGGTGTGCCGCGAGTCCGTGGTGGTGCGGAAGCGCCGATGCATGCGCGCGCGCAGGCCCAGCGACTTCATGACGCGCGCCACGCGCT
>DASUME010000317.1:0-2502 GCA_036277895.1 Polyangiales bacterium | reverse complement strand
TCAACGACATGTCGAGATCCTGCGTGCCGTACGGCACGACCATCACTTCGCCCATCGGCTGGGCGACAGCCGTCCCAGCAAACGACAACCAGACCACGACCTTGAGACAGAACGAGCGAACGAAGGACATGGTCAGGTGGTATCGGACCACAGCGCGCGTGGTTGCGTGCATGACGTGCAACTATTGCCTTGCAGTTGTCCCTCGTGCCACAGCCGAAGGCTCGCTCCGCTCGGGCGATAGTTTAGTTTGCGCCCGGAGCGGCCCCATTCCGTTTGGTAGCCGTCACCGTAGCGCCCAAGCCTGGCGACACGATCCTGCCCTCAGAGGACGAGGTCCGCGGCGGCGCCCGATCGACGTCCGTCGTTCGCTGCTATCCGACGAGCGCTGCCGCGAACAGGGGAGGCCTCAGCCCGGACCGTTGCCGCCACCCGGCCCGCCGCCGCCGGGGCCGCTGGCGTTGCCGATGACGCAGGTGTTGTCGGGTCCGCAGGTGCGCCCACCCCGGCACCGCAGCAGCGGATTGATGGTGGTGCAGCAGGCCTCGCCAGCTCCACCGCAGGCTTGGCACGAAGCAACGCCGTCCGCGGAAAGGCAGCTCTCACCACCCTCGCAGGCATTCCCGCACTCGCCACAGTTGGCGTTGCTGGTCTTGAGGTCTACGCAAGCGTCTCCGCACTTGGTCGAGCCCGCAGCGCACGTGCACTTGGAGCCTACCGCCCCCGCGCCGCCTTCGCAGGTCAATCCTTGTGCGCAGGTCGGGATGATGGTGAATCCACCGTTGTCGCAGCAAGGTTCGTTCTCGCTTCCGCAAGCCGCGCACGCGCCACTGATGCAGGCCTCAAACACGCCGCCTTGGCCGGCCGCGCAGCTGTTGCCGCATGCGCCACAATGCGCCTCGGACTTGGTCGTGTCGGAGCAGCTGTCGATCTGTCCGGAGCACATGGTGCTGGTCGCAGCACACGTGCACGCGCCGTTGACGCAACTCTCGCCGGTGTCGCAGAACTGGCCGCAGCCGCCGCAGTTGTTGTTGTCGGTCTGCTGGTCGACGCAGAAGCCGTTCGGGCCGCCGCAGCGCTCGTAGCCCTGGGCGCACTGCACGGCGCCGGCCGTGCAGACGTAGCCGGCGACGGGCGCCAGGTTGTCGTCGATCGCGCCGTCGCAGTCGTCGTCGCGGTTGTTGCAGGTCTCGGTCGCGCTCGGATTGACCACACCGCGATCGTCGTCGCAGTCGGTGCCGCCGCACGCCACCGGCGGGTAGCCGTCGCCGTCGCGATCGAGCACGTCGTACTCGCAGCGGGCGAGCTGCGTGTTGCAACGCTCGTTGACGGTGCAGGCTTCCGTGTCGGCGCATTCGCCCTGGGTCCCGCAGGCCTTGCCTTGCTGGCAGCCCGCGGTGAGGCTGCAGGAGCTGCCGGCGGCGCACACGTCGTCGTCGACGCGGTGCTCGCACTTGTCGTTGATGCAGCTGTCGATCGTACAGTCGACGTTGTCGTTGCAGCTGCCGCCGCAGGGCAGCGGCGCGCTGGCGTCGGGGCCGACGGGGTTGCCGCTGTCCGGGGGCGGCTCGATCACGCTGCCGTCGGGGAGCACGTTCGCGTCGCGCGCGACGAAGCTGCTGTCGAGGCCGCTGTCGAGGCTGCCGCTCTGGCCCGAGTCGGTGCCCGGGTTCGTCGCGCCATCAGGCAGCGTGTCTCTGCCCTTGTCGCCGTCGTCGCTACAGGCGACGGCCGCGATACAGACCACCGCCGTCAAACAACTCCGTGCCATCCGCCATCGCATGTTCCGCGCTCCCAGCCGCCAGCGCGCATGGGTCAAGGGGGGCGCGCGCCGGCAGAAGAGGAGGGATAGAACCTTACCGACGCAGACTCGTCAATGCCCCATGTCGACTTTGACGCCGCGCACCGGGCGTCCGAGGAACACCACCAGCGGCAGACAGACCAACACCAGCGCCGCCACGGCCCAGAACGTGTCCGCGAAAGACAGGACCGCCGCTTGCTGGTTGACGATCGCGTCGAGCAGCGCGAGCGCCTTGTTCTGCGCGTCGACCAGAGAGAAGCCACTGTTCACGAACTTCTGCGTGTACAGGCCCAGGCGCTCCTGGGTGAGCGGATCGTTCATGACCAACTTCTCCGTCAGCACCGCGCGGTGAAAAGCCTCACGCTGCGTCAGTAAGGTGGTCAGTAAGGCCACCCCGATGCTACCGCCCAGCTGACGCGTCAGGTTGAAGAACGAAGACGCGGCCGCGACCTCACGAGTCGGGAGCGGTCCGAGCGTGGCCAGGTTCAGCGGCAAGAACATCAGCGCCGTGCCGAGCGAACGCACCACCAGCGGCCAGGCCAGATCCGACGCGCCGGTATCGGGCGACAGCGCCGTCAGCTGCCAGAGCCCGAGCACGAGCACAAGGCCACCTGCCGCGAGCACCCGACGCGGGTCGAACAGGCTCGCGAGCTTGCCCGCGACGGGCATCATGAACGCCGCTACGAGCGCACCGGGGAGCAGCA
>DASUME010000316.1:0-2649 GCA_036277895.1 Polyangiales bacterium | reverse complement strand
GCGTCGAGCTCGCCGAGGAGACCGACGAGCACGGGCAGCGGCTCGCGCGCACCGTGTTCGCGCTTTCGGACAGTGACAAGCGCTTGAAGCGGCACGCGCTCGATTACATGGAGCAGATGCTGGAGGCCGCGGGCGGTCGCGACATCTTCCGCGCCGAGAGCACCGCGCACCTGATGGGTGGCTGCCGCATGGGCAGCCGCGCCGACGACAGCGTGACCGATGCCAACGGCCGCAGCTGGCAGATCGCCAACCTGTGGATCTGTGATGGCTCGCTGATGCCGACCGGCGGTGGCGTGAACCCGGCGCTGACGATCATGGCCAACGCGGCCCGGATCGCCGACCGCATCGGCGAGCTCGCGCGGCGCGGCGAGCTGTAGCGCTATTCATCACGCGTCCGAGCGAAACGCGGCGTGGTGGAAGTGCAGGCGATGATCGCCACTGAACGAGGCGACCGCCTGCTCGAAGTGGACCTCGCCGATCGCGCGGAAGCGCAGCGGACGCAGCACCGACTTCTGGTCGCTGACCTCGATCGTGTAGCGAAGCCCGCGCGGCTCGATCGCGCGCGCGAGCTCCGCGCGAAAGTCGGCGGCGTCGACGCGCGGATTGTCAGGGTGAGGGACGAAGCGCATCACCTGCGGCGCGCGGCAACCCCTTGGGTCGCGCTCGCCGAGCGTGCTGATCGGATAGAGCTGCCGCCGTAGCGCGCGCCGGAAGTGGAACGCGCGGTCGGCGGCCGCGAAGGACAGCGCCACCAGCAGCCCGCCGATCAGCTTGGGCGTGGGGTCGAGGTGCATGCGAAAGGGGAGCAGGTCGGTGGCCAGGTTGGCGTCGACATAGTGCGGCGTGTGCGTGCCCACGAGGTTCTGGTTCATGACGAAGTTGGCGGGCCGTAGCGGCCGTGCGTGCTTCGGGTCCGCGATGGGATAGAGCTTGCCGGCCAGCGCGAGGAAGCGCAGTCGCCCAAGCCGCGTCTCCCCGAAGTTCTCCGAGGCGCGCGCGATCAGCAGGCCCTCGCTGCCCGCCCGGAACATGCCCGTGTAGTCCGTCTGCGCGCGGATCTGCCAGCGGCCGCGCAGGCAGATCCCAAGGGGGTGCACCGGCTTCTCGAACGGCGGCAGCAGATCGGCGGGGCTGCGCAGTGTGCGGCGCGAGGCTCGGTAGATGCGCGCCAGCGCGCTCGGGTGAAGCACGTCCCGCACGCGAATCAGCCGCTCCGGCAGCGTACGGTACGGGTCCGAGCAGACCGCATCCCAGACTTCTTCGAAGCGCGAGCCGTGATAGTTCGGCGGATCGGGGGGCGCCTGAAGGGCGCGCGCTTCGTCAGGATTGGGTGGAGACGCCTGCATGATCCAACCTAGCGCAGCTGGATGTCGGTCACGACCGCGATCATCAGCAACACGATGAAGGCCACCGCCAGCGCGAGCGCGAAGCGCGCGGCCGTGGTGCCGCTGGACAGGCGCATGAAGATCAGCGCCACCGCGCCCGCCTTGACCGCGGCGATCGCGAACGCGAGCGGTGTACTCCAGGCGCCGAGGCCCACGTGCGCGAGCGCCCAGCTGATCCCGGCGAGCAGCAGCAGCGCCAGCAGCGTGAGCGCGAGCCGCCGCGTCTCGCGGCCCGGGTTCAGCGGATCAGGTACAGGGCTGGCCATAAAAAGATCCATACCAGGTCGACCATGTGCCAGTAGAGCGCCGTCAGCTCGCAGCGCACCGGGTTGCCCGCGTCGTGCGGGTGGCGGCGCAGGTGGAGCGTGAGCACGGCGATCGCGATCAGGCCCGCGACGATGTGCAGGGCGTGCAGTCCCGTGAGCAGGTAGTAGAGCGTGAAGAAGAGCGAAGCGCCGGGCTGCTGCAGGGCCGCGAAGGCGTAGCCCGCGCCGGGACGAATGCCGCGCTCCCAGTGCTCGCGGTACTCGAGGAACTTGAGCGCAAGAAACAGCAGGCCGAGTAGCCACGCCGCGGCCATGCCCCAGGCGGCGCGGCGTGCATCCTGGCAGCGCGCACGCAGCTCCGCCCACGCGACCAGGAAGCTCGACGTCAAAAGGATCATGGTGTTGGTGGAGCCGATCCACTCTTCGTTGTAGCCGACGGCGCGCGCGAACACGGCGGGGTAGAGCACGCGATAGCCGACGTAAAGCGCGAACAGCCCCGCGAACAGCAAAAGCTCGCTGCCCAGGAACACGAACATCGCGAGCCGCAGCGCCTCCTCGCGCTCGCCGACATCGGCGAAGGGACCGGACGGTGCGCTGGAGGTGGCCATCTCAGTCTTCCTCGCGACGGTAGTCGTACGCGCCCCGCTCCCAGTTCGGTGGCTCGCTGAAGTTCGCACGGGGTGGCGGCGACGCGGTCCGCCACTCGAAGCCGGAGGAGTGCCAGGGATTGGCCTCGGCACGTTCTCCCCAGACCGCCGCGAACAGCAGGTACCCGAGCGTGAGCACGAGCGCCGCGGCAAGGACCAGCGCACCGCCGCTCGACATCACGTGCAGCCACTGGAAGTGCTCGGGATAGGTGGCGTAGCGGCGCGGCATGCCCGCGTTCCCGAGCAGAAACTGGGGCGCGAACGTGCAGAAGAAGCCGAGCACCACCAGCGCCGCGGATGCCAGACCGAGTCGCGCGGGATAGACGCGACCGACGATCTTGGGAAACCAGT
>DASUME010000315.1:0-10720 GCA_036277895.1 Polyangiales bacterium | reverse complement strand
CTCGACGACAGGCTCGGCTTGCCGCTCGGATCGCGCACCAGCTCCGCGATCTTGAGCCACTCCACGTTCTCACGCGGCTCGTCGCCGAAGCGCAGCTGCGCGTTGAAGCGCGCGAGCTCGATGCGCTCTTCACGCTCGGGTGTCACGGCATCCCAGACCGGCCGCGGCGCGACGCGGTAGCGCAGGTGCGCTTGCTCGCCTTCCTCGCGCGTGTAGTTCGCGGCCCCGGCGCGCGCGCGCGGAAGCACCAGGTAGACGTCGAGGCGCTCACGGGGCGGCGCGAGCTGGCCCTCGATCGGGCGACCGATGCCCGCCGTGAGCTGCAGCGTGGCGCCGCTTGGAAACACGCCGCGGAACGCGCGCACGAGCACCTGTCCGGCCTCCAGCGCGGGCAGGTCGATCGACAGCTCGCACACTCCCCACGCGTGCGGCGCGAGGGCGGCGACGCGCGCCTCGAGCAACGCCTCGTGGTAGTCGTCCTGGTGCTGCAGGTGCTGCGGGGACATCAGCATGCCCTCGGCCCACACCACACGCTCGAGCGCGCTCACTTGGCCACCTCCGGCGCGACGTCGCGCGGGAGCGGCGCGCGGCCGTGGTGCGCGAGCAGCACCGAGCTGCCCTCCGCGCGATAGCCGTCGAACTGGAAGCTGACGGCCGGACTCGGCGCCCCGTGTTCCGCGTACGCGGCGCACATGCGCGCCGACTCCGGCAGCGGCAAGAGCGCGCGCCACTGGTTGCCCGTGGGCTGGCGCACCACGGCCATCGCGGCGAGGAAGCGGACGTCCGGGCGAAGCGCGACCGGCACGCGCTGCGTGTTGCCCGGGAACAGCGTGAGCTCGCGCGAGCTCAGCACGTCTTGTTCGAGCACCTCCGCGGCATGGTCCCAGAGCGCGTGGAAATCTGCCTGCTCGATGCGCTCGATGGCGCCGAGCTGATAGAGCCGCACCACGGTCGGCAGCGGCGTCCCGTCGAGATCGGGGTTGAGCCGCGCGGACGCCTCCAGCGCAACTTCGATCGGAAGCGTGCACGGCTTGCCTTCCGCGGCGGGCGCGTGTGCGCAACTCGCACTCCACAGAAGAACACTCAGACTCGCGATTCGGCCGTTCATGTTGGATCCGACTATCGCGAATCGGCGCTCTCAGCAAAGTCGATTGCGCTGCGTCACCCTGCGCGGTGATCGCCTTGTTTGCAGGCGTCTGCGCGCTTGCTCGCGCTGTTCGCAAGCCGTAGTCATCAGGAGTCAGCACGACAGCAGGAGGAGACGTCAGATGGCAGGCACCGTTGAGCTCGAGATTTCCAGCGCTGGTTCGGAGATCAATTACGACCCTTGGACGATGGGTCCGAAGGCGGGAAAAATTCTGTGCACGTCATTCGAGCTGGTGGGCAGCACCGGCACCGATCCGAAGACCGGCAAGCCGCAGGGCACGCGCGACTACGGCACCGGCATCCGGGTCACGCGGCGCATCGACAGCACGACGCCGGTCCTGGTCGAGCTGTTCGCGCGGCGCACGGGACTGACCGCGACCTTCCACTTCAACGCACCCGACGTGAAGGCGAACAACCACGCCAACCAGGTGGCGCTCTCGATCGCGATCGGGAAGTCCGGCTCGCCCGGCAGGCCCGGCGACTCGGCCTGGCTGCGCGGCTACACGCTCAAGGTGCCCGACACGGATGTCGCCGCGGCCGACAGCCCGCTGGAGCCGTACGAGGAGCTGTTCTTCACGTTCACCACCATCGAGTTCAAGCGCTCGGGGGATGACAACCTCGGCAACCCCGTCAGCATGATCACGCTCGACGATCTCGCGCTGATGAACGCGTGAGCGGTGGGTTGCTCGCGAAGGTGCGTCGCCGCGATCAGCGTGCGCCCGCGCTCTCGACGGCGGAGTCGATCCTCGTGCACCTCTCCGAGCTGCTGAACGCGCGCCACGGCGACAGCTCGCTCGACCCTACCTACGGTCTCCCCGACCTCACCGACCTCGCACACCGCGTCCCGGAGGGCATCCCCGTGCTGCAGCGCTCGATCGCCGAGACCATTCGTCGTCATGAGCCGCGCCTGGCGCGCGTTCATGTCGCCACGTCGCGCACGGAGGTCGCGGGGCCGCGCGCGAGCCTGCACTTCGAGGTGCAGGCCGAGCTCGCGGGAGGCGGGACCCTACGCTTCCACACCGAGGTCGCGCCAGGCGGACGGGTGCGCGTGTCATGAGCCTGGAGCGCGCGTTTCAGGCCGAGCTGTCGTACCTGCGCGAGGCAGGACGCAGCTTCGCCGAGCGGCACCCCGCGCTGGCGGGCATGCTCTCCGAGCGCGGCGCCGACCCGGACGTCGAGCGCCTGCTGCAGGGCTTCGCGTTCGTGAGCGCGCGCCTGCGACGCCGCATCGACGACGCCGCACCCGAGCTCGGCGACGCGTTGGCCGAGTGGCTCTTGCCGCACGCCGTGCGACCTCAGCCCGCGGCGACGCTGGTCGAGTTCCAGCCGCGCGGCTTGCGGGCGCCGATCACGATCCCGCAGGGGGCGCGCCTGCACAGCCGCGGCAGCGCGCGCTGCACGTTCACCACCAGCGCGCCGCTCACGCTGGTCCCGCTCCGCTTGCTGCGCACCGAGCTGCACGACACCGCGCTCGCGCGGCCCGAGCTTCGGCTGCACTTGGAGCTGGAGGCGGGCGCGCAGCCGAGCTGCCTCCAGGGCGTGCCAGTGCGTGTGCAGCTCCACGGAGAGCCGAGCATCAGCGCGCAGCTGTTCTTGTGGCTCGCACGCCACCTCGACGCGGTGCAGGTGCTGGCACCCGACGGCACAAAGCACGAGCTCGGGGCGCGCAGCGTCGTCGTGCCGGGCTTAACCAGCCGCGACTCGTTGTACCCGTGGCCCGCGTCGGCGCCACACAGCGCGCGCGTGCTGCTGGAGTCGTTCGCGCTGCCCGCCAAGTTTCAGCGCTTCGAGCTGCATGATCTCTCGCGCGCGGTCGCGCTGGCGGGGCCGTCGTTCACGCTGGTGCTGCGCTTTCGCGACCCGCCGCCGCTGGCCGCGCGCCCCACCGAGCGCATGTTCCGGCTGCACTGCGTGCCCTCCGTGAACCTCTTCCCCGCCAGCGCCGAGCCGCTGCGCACGGACTTGAGCGAACGACCTCAGCTGGTTCGCGCGCTCGGCCTCGATCCGAGCCACGCGGAGGTGTTCAGCCTCGACAGCGTGATCGGCATCGCGCGCAGCGGGGAGCGGCGCGCGTACGCTCCGCTGCACGCGTTCTACGATCCGGCGCAGAGCGGCGGCTTCTACAAGCTGGAGCGCCGGCTCGCCGAGGGCGATGACAGCACGCAGAGCTGGCTCAGCTTGCATCGCGATCCGCGCGCGGCCTGGCAACGCGGTGAGGAGACGCTGTCGATCGAGCTGACGTGCAGCAACCGGCGGCTCGCGAGCGCGCTGCAGCCGGGCGATCTGTGCGAGCCGAGCACGGACGTGCCGGCGGGCGTGCGCTTCGAGAACATCGGCACGGTCTCGCCGCCGGCGCGGCCCGCGCTGGGCTCCGAGCGCATCTGGCAGCTGTTGAGTCACCTGGCGTGCTCGCGGCGAAGCCTCGCGGATGTCGGCGTGCTGCGCAACGTGCTCGCGCTCTACGCCACCGATCCGCACAGCGACGATCCGCGTGCGCGGGTGCAGCGCGGCCGCATCGACGCCATCCGCAGTACACGGGCCGAGACGGTGACGCGCGTGCTCGGCGGGATCGCGGCGCGCGGCTCGCTGTACGAGGTCGAGCTCGACGCGCGCGCGTTCGCGTCGGAGGGCGATGCGTTCGGCTTCGGTGCGATGTTGCACGCGCTGTTTGCGATCGATGCACGCATCAATTCGTTCGCGGACCTGCGCGTCACCATGCTTCCCTCGGGCCGCAGCTTTCGCTACGACGCGGAGTGGGCGCGATGACCCCCGCAAACCGAGCGCCGATGCGCGAGCTCGCTCTGCGCGCGCTCGACGAGGCGCAGCGACTGCCGTTCGTGTCGCTCGTGCGCTGGCTGGAGCATGGGCTCGGCGGCGCTGCGGCCGTGGGTGGCGACGGCCCGCTCGAGCACGAGCCGATCCAATTCTCTTGCTCGCCCGCGCTGGCATTTGCTTCTGCCGAGCTGGACTCCGCCGAGCTCCGCGACGATCGGGCGCACCTGTCACTGCACTTTGGCGGGCTCGTCGGGGCGGGCTCGCCGCTGCCGCCCTCGATGCTGGAGGACTTTGCAGCGCTCGACGACGACACCAGCGCGGAGCGCGCGTTCCTCGACCTGTTCCATCACCGCATGTTCGGCCTGACGTACCGCGGGCTGCTCAAGTTCGACCTGGCGCGCTCGCGCTTCGGCCGAGCACCCGCACTCGACTGGATCCTGGGCTTGTCCGGAGTTCCCGCGGAAGACGCGGAGCGCATCAGCGGGCTGCCTCGCGCCATGCTCTGGCGGCTTACCCCGCTGCTCGTCGCGTACCCGGCGAACGCGGAGCGAATCGCGGTCGCGCTGCAGGTCGTGTTCGAGGATCTCGAGCTGCCGGTGACCGTGCACGAGCTGCGCGGCGGCACGGTGGCGATCGAGGCGCGCTTCCGCGCGAAGCTCGGGAGGGACCTGCAGCTCGGTCGCAACTTCACGCTGGGCAGCCGCGCGCCGGCGCCGAGCAGCGCGATCACGGTCGTGCTCGGTCCGCTCGCCCCGGAGCTCGCGGCCACGTTCGCGCCGGGTGGGGAGCGACGTTCGACGCTGGAGGCCACCGTCGCGCTGCTCTGCCCGGAGACGATCGACGTCGAGCTGGAGCTGCGGCTCACGCACGGCGCGCCGGCCGCGCTCGGTCGGGTGCGGCTCGGGCGCAGCGCCTGGCTCGGCACCGGCGCGCAGCCGGCGCCGGTGCGCTGGCGTGTGGACGGCAACCGCGGAGGAAATGCGTGGACCAGCCCGCACTGATCGTCCAGCTCCAGCGCAGCCACCTGGCGCCCGAGGAGCAGTTTCGGTTCGAGCGCTCGCCCGTGCACATCGGCCGCGGCCCGCGCAACGAGCTGCTGATCGATCACGTGTTCGTGTCGCACCAGCACGGCGTGCTGCACTTCGACGGCTCCGGCGTCGACTACATCGACGTCGGCTCCACGAACGGCAGCTTCCTCGATGGCGTGCGGCTCGAGAGCCATCGCTTCAACAGCGTGCCGACCGGTGCCCTGCTCAACCTCGGCACGCTGCGCCTGCGCGTGACGCTCGACGTGCGCGCACACCGGCGTGCGACCGAGCGCGAGCTACCCGCCCCGAGCCCGAGCGCAGCGGTGCCCGGCGTGAGCGTTGCGCTGGCCAATCTCTCGCTCGAGAACAGCGGCCAGGCTGCGTCGCTGGCGGCGGTGATCGAGCGCTTCGCGGAGTCGTTCCTCGCCCTGTCGCGCGATCAGCGCGCCTGGCGTGAGCGACTCGGGCTCGCGCGACCGAGCCGCAGCGGCCTGCACGCGCTCGAAGATCCGGTGGCGCTGATCGCGTACCTGCTCACGCCTGGGCACGAGACGTCGCGGCTCGAGGAGCTGGAGGTCGCGTGTGAGGAGCTGCTCTGCAACGAGCGCGCGTTGGTGCGTGCGATCGGGCAAGACCCCTACCCGCTCGAGGAACCATGAAGCGCTTGTTTAGCCTGATGCTCTTGCTCACGGCGTGCCACAGCAAGACGCCGCACGAGGCGCCCGCGATCTGCGAGCGCGCGTTGCCGGAGCTGCTGGCGCACAAGAGCCCCAACGCGCTGCCGGCGCAGGCGTGGTTCGAGCTGATGTTCAAGGGCTACCAGGATGGCATCCCCGAGGACGCGGTCGACTGCGCGGGCGAGCCGATCGAGTGGCCGGACATGTCGCACTGTGCGGAGGGCGAGCCGAGCTCGCTGCTGGTCGAGCGTCATACCAAGCTCGGCTCCGAGCAGCTGGTGGTGCGCCACGCGGGGGGCGACTACTGGTTCGGCTGGGCGCCGTTCAAGCGCTTCGCGGATGGCATGCAGGAAGGCCCGGTCGTGATCGCGCGCAACCACGAGGGCAAGCTGGAGGTGCGCGCGGCGGGCACCCTGCGCGCGTTCCCGGCGCACGCCAAGCTGGAGGTGCGCGAGGTCGCCAAGGAGCACCTGCTGATCGCCGAGGGCGAGCTGTGCGTGGACAAGCAGTGCGAGCGCGCGACGCGCGTGATGTGGCTCGACCGCCAGCGCTTCCGCGCGCGGCCGCTGCGCTCGGTGAGCCAGCGCCAGTGCCTCGCGCCGGCCTGGTTCCCGCACCACGAGCAGATCGAGGTGAAGCTAGGAGATCGCTGGCGGCGCGTGCTGGAGCGCGAGCTCTCGCTCGCGTTCGACGAGCACGGCCTGCTGATCGACGAGCACATCCGCGTGCGCGATCACGACCTGACGCAGCCGTCGCTGCCGCCGCGTGCATTTCGCGACGCAGCGGCGCAGCTGCGCATCTCTCCCGTGCAGGGTGAGCTGCTCAGCGAGGGTCACTCGCTCTGGCGCTCCATTCAGGTGGAGGACGCCTCCACCCAGGTGGCGCAGCGATGATCAGACCGCGGCGAGCGCAGCGTTGAGCGTGGCGCTCGGGCGCAGGGCCTTGGCGGCCTTCTCTGGGTCGGGCTTGTAGTAGCCGCCGAGGTCGACGGGCTTGCCCTGGGCGGCGCGCAGCTCTTCCAGGATCTTGGTCTCGCTGTCGGTCAGCGTCTTGCACAGCTTGCCGAAGCGCGCCTTGAGCTCGGCGTCGTCGCTCTGCGCGGCGAGCGCCTCGGCCCAGTACAGCGCGAGGTAGAAGTGGCTGCCCACGTTGTCGAGCTGCCCCACCTTGCGGCCGGGCGACTTGTTGGTGTCGAGGAACTTCGCGGTCGCCTTGTCGAGCGTGTCCGCGAGCACCTTCGCGCGCGCGTTCTTGGTCACGATCGAGAGGTGCTCGAACGAGGCGGCCAGCGCGAGGAACTCACCGAGCGAGTCCCAGCGCAGGTGCCCCTCTTCGGCGTACTGCTGCACGTGCTTGGGCGCCGAGCCGCCGGCGCCGGTCTCGAACAGGCCGCCGCCCGCCATCAACGGCACGATCGACAACATCTTCGCGCTCGTGCCGAGCTCGAGGATCGGGAACAGATCGGTCAGGTAGTCGCGCAGCACGTTGCCGGTCACCGAGATGGTGTCCTTGCCCTGCTTGATGCGCTCCAGCGAGAAGCGCACCGCCTCGACCGGTGACTTGATGTGGATCTCGAGCCCGTTGAGGTCGTGCTCCTTGAGGTAGACGTCGACCTTCTTCTTCACTTCCTGGTCGTGCGCGCGCTTGGGGTCGAGCCAGAACACCGCTGGCGTGTTCGACAGCCGCGCGCGCGTGACCGCGAGCTTGACCCAGTCCTTGATCGGCGCGTCCTTGGTCTGGCAGGCGCGGAAGATGTCGCCGTGCTCGACCGGCTGCTCGATCAGCGTCTTGCCGGCGCTGTCGACGATCCGGATCGTGCCCTTGGCGGGCGCCTGGAAGGTCTTGTCGTGTGAGCCGTACTCCTCGGCCGCCTGCGCCATCAGGCCCACGTTCGGCACGCTGCCGATCGTGACCGGGTCGAGCGCGCCCTTCTCCTTGTGGAAGTTGATCACTTCCTCGTACACGCCGGCATAGCTGCGGTCCGGGATCACGTACTTGGTGTCGTACTCCTTGCCGTCCGGACCCCACATCTTGCCGCTGGTGCGGATCGCGGCGGGCATCGAGGCATCGATGATCACGTCGCTCGGCACGTGCAGGTTGGTGATGCCCTTGTCGGAGTTCACCATCGCCAGCCGCGGGCGCTTGCCCAGCTCCAGCTGGATGTCGCCCTCGATCTCGGCCTTCTTGTCGACCGGCAAGGTCGCGATCTTGGCCAGCACGTCGCCCCAGCCGTTGTTGGCGTCCGCGCCGACCGACTTGAGCGTGGCGGCGTGCTTGGCGAACACGTCGGCGAAGAACGTCTCTACCACCGCGCCGAAGATGATCGGGTCCGAGACCTTCATCATCGTGGCCTTGAGGTGGATCGAGAACAGCACGTCCTGCTTCTTGGCGTCCTCGATCTGCTTGGCCAGGAACGCGCGCAGCGGCTTCTGCTGCAGCACGCTGGCGTCGAGCACCTCACCGGCCTGCAGCGGCGTCTTATCCTTGAGCACGCTGACCGCGCCGTCGGCGCCCACGAACTCGATGCGCGCATCGGTCGCCGCGGCCAGGGTCACGGACTTCTCGCTGCCGTAGAAGTCGCCCTCGCTCATGTGCGAGACGTGCGACTTCGAGTCCTTGCTCCACGCGCCCATCGAGTGCGGGTGCTTGCGCGCGTACGCCTTCACGGACGCCGGCGCGCGGCGGTCCGAGTTGCCCTCGCGCAGCACCGGGTTCACGGCGCTGCCCTTGACCTTGTCGTACTTGGCCTTGATCTTCTTTTCCTCGTCGTTGCTCGGCGCCGAGGGGTAGTCCGGGAGCTTGTAGCCCTTGCCCTGCAGCTCCTTGATCGCCGCGTGCAGCTGCGGGACCGAGGCGCTGATGTTGGGCAGCTTGATGATGTTGGCCTCGGGCGTGGTGGCCAGCTTGCCAAGCTCGGTCAGCGCGTCCGGCACCCTCTGGCCCTCCGGCAGCGTGTCGGCGAACTGCGCCAGGATGCGTCCCGAGAGCGAGATATCCCGCAGCTCCACCGCGATGCCCGCCGGCTCGGCGAACGCGCGCACGATGGGCAGGAACGAATAGGTGGCCAGCGCCGGGGCTTCGTCGGTTTCGGTGTAGATGATGGTGGGCTTCTGGGTCGGCATTCGTCTTCCTGAGAGCGGTTAAGGGTTGCCGGACGCGGCACGATAGCAAGCGCACCCGCCGCGCGTCAGCCCCCGTGCCAGATCTCCCCAGCGGGCCCGAATTTGCCGCAAAACGAGCATGCCCCAGGCGGGCAGGCCCGCTCAGACGTCACGCCGGCGTCACGGCATGCGACGGTGTCTACGTCTAAGGTAGCGGCAGGTCGAAGCGCGCGGTCGCTCCGCGCGCGAGCCAGATGAGGTGCGCGTGACGATGCTCGAACGTTCGGATGCCTTGGTGTTCTTCGGAGCCAGCGGCGACCTCGCCTACAAGAAGATCTTCCCCGCCCTGCAAGCCATGGTGCGCCGCGGCCAGCTCGACGTGCCGGTGATCGGCGTGGCGAAGGCGGGCTGGACCGTGGACCAGCTGCGCGCCCGCGCGCGCGACAGCCTGAGCAAGAAGGGGCCGATCGACGAAGCGGCCTTCGACAAGCTCTCCAGGCTGCTGCAGTTCGTCGACGGCGACTACGCCGACAAGGCCACGTTCGAGGCGCTGCGCGAGAAGCTCGGGCCCGCCCAGCGCCCCCTCCACTACCTCGCGATCCCGCCGAGCATGTTCCCCACCGTGATCCACGGCATCCGCGACGCGAACTGCTCCCAGCACGCGCGCGTGGTGCTCGAGAAGCCCTTCGGGCGCAACCTCGAGAGCGCGGTCAAGCTCAACGAGGCGCTGCGCGAGGTGTTCCCCGAGTCGTCGGTGTTCCGCATCGATCACTACCTCGGCAAGGAGCCGGTGCAGAACCTGAGCGTGTTCCGCTTCGCCAACACGTTCCTGGAGCCGATCTGGAACCGCAACTACGTCGACAGCGTGCAGATCACGATGGCCGAGAAGTTCGACGTGCAGGGCCGCGGCAAGTTCTACGAGGAGGCCGGCGCGATCCGAGACGTGGTGCAGAACCACATGCTGCAGGTGGTGAGCCTGCTCGCGATGGAGCCTCCGTCCGGCACGCACCCGGATGCGATGCGGGACGAGCAGGTGAAGATCCTGCGCTCGATCCGCCCGCTCGACGCCGAGAACGTGCGGCGTGGTCAGTACGAGGGCTACCGGCAGGAGCCGGGTGTGAATCCCAGCTCCACCGTGGAGACGTTCGCCGCGGTGCAGCTCGCGATCGACTCCTGGCGCTGGGACGGCGTGCCGTTCTACATCCGCGCGGGCAAGTGCATGCCCGTGACGGCGACCGAGGTGCTGGTCACGCTGCG
The DNA here is from genome assembly GCA_036277895.1 of Polyangiales bacterium. GTDB lineage: Bacteria > Myxococcota_A > Polyangia > Polyangiales > DASUME01 > DASUME01. The sequence continues at coordinate 736 of DASUME010000315.1, read as the reverse complement.
CCGCCCGCCGCTCTCGCAGCGCGACCCGCGTCAGACCAACTACATTCGCTTCCGGCTCAGCCCCGACGTGATCATCGGGCTCGGCGCGCGCATCAAGCGGCCGGGCGACGGCTTCGAGTCCGAGCCCACCGAGCTGAAGGTGGTGCAGCAGCCGCGCGCCGACGACATGGACCCGTACGAGCGCCTGCTCGCGGAGGCGATGGAGGGCGACACCACGCTGTTCGCGCGCCAGGACGGCGTCGAGGCCGAGTGGCGTGTGGTGGACCCGGTGCTGGACGACGCGACGCCGATCTACCCCTACAAGAAGGGCAGCTGGGGCCCCGCCGAGGCGGACGAGATCCCCGACGAGGTGGGCGGCTGGCACGAGGCCGGTCAGCTCTGAACGAGCGCGTCGACGTACGCCTGCAGCGTGGTGCTGCCGCGCAGCGGGTCGTTCGGTAGCTCGGGACCGTCGACCGCTGCAGCGGTCATGTTGGCGTAGGCCCGCGCGGCCTCGGCGGAGAAGCCGAGCGAGCGGAACGCAGGCTCCCAGCCGTCACGCGGGATGACCTTCAAGCGAACCTCGCGACCCAGCGCGCTCGCGAAGGCACGCGCGACGTCGGCGAAGGTGTGGCGCGCCGGCCCTTCGCCATGCACCAGGCGCGTCTGCGGCGTGGGCTCCATCAAGAGCTGCGCCGCCAGGTGCCCGAGATCGTCCGGCGCGACCATCGGCAGCGTGAGCTCCGCCGGGATCATC
>DASUME010000314.1:0-8226 GCA_036277895.1 Polyangiales bacterium | reverse complement strand
TCGAGCTGCAGCCGGAGCGCGCCAAGAACGCGATCACTGCGTTCGGCCGGCTCGGCGGGAACGTGGTCGGCTTCGTGGCCAACAACTCGGCGGTCTCGTCCGGTCAGATCGACATCGACGCGTCGTACAAGATCGCCCGCTTCGTGCGCTTCTGCAACCTGTACAACATCCCGCTGATCTTCCTCGAGGACACCACCGGCTTCTTGCCCGGTCGTGATCAGGAGAGCCGCGGCATCGTGCAGGCGGGCCGCGCGATGCTCGACGCCATCATCGACGTGCGCACGCCGCGCATCTTGCTGATCCTGCGCAACGCGTTCGGCGGTGCGTACGCCGCCTTCAACCCTTACTCGACCGGTGCCGACCTCGTGCTCGCGCTGCCCACCACGCGCGTTGCGGTGATGGGCCCCGCGGGCAAGGAGTACGTCTACAAGGACGAGCTCAAGGTGGTGCGCGCGCAGGCGAAGAAGCTCGCGAACGAGAAGGGCGACAAAGAGGCCTCCGAGTGGCTCAAGGCCGAGGAAGCCAAGTTCAACCAGCGCTACGAGCGTGAGCTGATGAACCCGCGCGAGGCGCTGTCGCTCGGCTCGATCTCCGAGATCGTGATGCCGACCGACCTGCGCGCCACGCTGGGTAACAGCCTGCAGTTCCTCCTTCGACAGTACAAGCCTGGCCCGTTCTCGGGCGTGCAGCGGGAGTTCTTCTGATGAGCGAGCCGAAGCCGTACAACGCGTACACCAACAACCCGCTGATCCACCGCGATCGCCGGCTGGGACGCAGCAGCTCGGAGTGGGTGCGCTCGTTCGCCGCCGAAGACATGAGCGTGCTGATCGTGTGCCGTGGTCCGATCCGCAAGGAGGCGCTCGACGTCTTCCGCGAGATGGGCATCACCAACGTCGGCATCCTGCTCTCGGAGCGCGACAGCATCGTGTATCCGCGCGCGCTGGCGCCGGAGCTGCGCTCGATCGATCCGAACAAGGTGCACCGCGTGCCCGACTACACGGGCGCCACCAAGGAAGAGCGCGTCTTCCGCGTGCAGCAGATGGTCGAGATCTGCCGCGAGAACGGCTACAAGTACATCTTCGCGGGCTACGGCTTCATGGCCGAGGACGCGGACTTCGTGAGCGCCATCGAGCAGGCGGGGCTCACCTTCATGGGCCCCTGCAGCTACACGCAGAACGCGGCCGGCAAGAAGGACGAAGCCAAGCGCACCGCGCTGGAGAACGACGTCTCGGTGACGCCGGGCTTGAACAACGCGACCTCGCTCTTGCTCGTCAAGAAGCACAAGGACCGCGCGGGCCTCGAGAAGCTCGTCAAGAGCGAGGGCCTCGACGTGCCGGCGCTCTCGAACAGCAAGCTCAGCCTCGAGGAGCTGGCGGACGCGATCCTGCACGCGTCGTACGCGAAGGGTATCGATCTCTATTCGATCGAGGAACTCGGTGCGACGCTGCGTGAAGAAGCGCAGAAGCGCCTGAACGACTTCCAGGGCAGCCGCTTCCGCCTCAAGGCGATCGGCGGCGGCGGCGGCAAGGGCCAGCGCATCTTCTCCGAGGCGGCCGGCGTGCCGGGTCTCGTCCGCGAGATCCTGCAAGAGGTCAAGGCCACCGGCGTCGGCGAGAACAAGAACATCTTGCTCGAGCTGAACATCGAGCAGACGCGCCACAACGAGATCCAGGTGCTCGGCAACGGCGAGTGGTGCATCACGCTCGGCGGCCGCGACTGCTCGCTGCAGATGCACGAGCAGAAGCTGCTCGAGGTGTCGGTCACCCAGGAGGCGCTCGAGACCGCGGCCAAGAAGGCGACCACCGAGGGGCGCGCGCAAGAGGCGGCCTCGCTCGAGACCGACCTCACCACGCTGCGCCGCATGGAGGCCGAGGCCGAGCGCTTCGGGCGTGCGGTCAAGCTCGACTCGGCGTCGACGTTCGAGTGCATCGTCGAGGGTGCGCGCCACTTCTTCATGGAGGTGAACACGCGCATCCAGGTCGAGCACCGCGTGTCGGAGCTCTGCTACGGGCTGAGGTTCAGCAACCCGGCGAACGCGTCGGAGTCGTTCGAGGTGCACTCGCTGGTGGAGGCGATGGCGCTGATCGCCAAGCACCGCGGCAAGCTGCCCAAGCCCACGCGCTTCCTGCGCGAGGGTGCGGCCGTCGAGGCGCGCCTCAATGCGACCGACCGCTCGCTGTCGCCGCACGCCGGTGGCGTGATCGTGCACTGGTCGGACTCCATCGAAGGCGAGATTCGCGACGACCAGGGCATCTCGCTCAAGAACCCCGACACCGGCCTGTTCATGCGCTACCGCCTCGCCGGCGCGTACGACTCCAACATCGCGCTGCTGCTGTCGACGGGACCGGATCGCCAGGCGAGCTACGAGCACTGCTACGACGTGCTGCGTCGCACCGTGCTGCGCGGCTCGGACCTCGCGACCAACCTCGAGTTCCACCTGGGCCTGGTGGCCTGGTACCTGTCGAACGGCGTCTGGGCCAAGCCCACGACCAAGTTCGTGGTGCCATACCTGAACCTGGTCGGCCTGCTCAAGCAAGAGGCGGTCAGCGTCGATCTCGACTACGCGTTCCAGCGCGTGGTGAAGGGTGCGCTGGCCAAGGCGGGCTCGGCCGCCGACGCGACCAAGAAGGTGCTCGAGCTCAAGGAGACGCTGCTCCTGCGGCCGATTCGCAAGCTGATCGAGGAGCCGCACTTCCTGTCCGCGTGGCTCAGCAACCACCGCAAGGACTTCACGATCGAAGGCGATCGCGTGGTCTGGAAGCGCAACCCGGTGGAGATCGTCGCCGCGACGTACCACTTGCTCGCGATGGAGTACGCGGCGGGTGCGCCGAGCGCGCACGTGATCTGGAAGCAGGACAACGACCTGTTGCAGAGCGCGCTGTCGTTCTACGAGAAGCTGGCGGCACGTCCGCACGTGCCGCGCGACTTCCAGCTGCTCGAGGGGCTGCTCAGCTCGTCGAAGGCATCGTTCGGCTTCGACGACGCGACGTGGGCCAAGGTCCGCGCCGCGCACGCCGGCCACCAGCTGGGCCTCGGCATCTTCGCGGTGCTGCCGTTGATCGCCAAGAAGGTCGGGTTCTACGACCTCAAGGTGCTCGCCGACATGACAGTGGAGATCCCCAAGCCGCTACTCGATGGAGAGCTCGCGGGCGCGATGAAGAAGGTGCTGGTCCCCCCGCCGTTCATGAAGTCGGACGAGATCGTCGCGGTGTCGGGCGGCATGTTCTACGCGCAGGAGGCGCCGACCATGCCCTCGTTCGTGGAGAAGGGCTCGCACTTCAAGAAGGGCGACCCGCTCTACCTCGTCGAGGTCATGAAGATGTTCAACAAGGTGCTCGCTCCGTTCGCGGGCACGATCGACGAGGTGCTGGTCTCGGAGAGTGGCGCGATCGTCCAGAAGGGACAGCCGCTGTTCAAGGTCACGCCCGACGAGAAGGTGATCGTCGAGGAGCCCGCGGTGAAGGCCGCGCGCATCCGGCAGCACACCGACGGGTACCTCTCGAACCTGCTCTAAAGAGCCAGCGCGCGCAGCGGCTGCTGGTCGCTGTCGCGCGTGAGTGCGAGCACGCGCTGCTCGGTCATCGGACCTTCGCGGTCGAGGCTCGAGACGGCCAGCAGCAGGTCCTCGCTGCCATCGCCGTCGAGATCGGCCCACGCGATCGGCCGCACGACCACCTTGGTGGTGCTGCCCGGATCGGTGAACGTGCATCGCTCGTCGGTCCAGGTTGCGCTCGCACCGGGCGCCGTGGCGAGCGCGGCGCGAAGGGCCGGCGTGATGCCTTCGTTCCAGGCGACATGCGAGCGCGCGGAGGGGCGCGCGCGCGTGAGCCAGAGCAGGGCGTCACAGCGCAGGCGCGCGAGCTCGTCGTTCGCCTCTTCCACGCCGTTGGTGGGCTCGGCGTGCGCCGCGTGCAGCAGCTCCCACTCTACGCAGGTACGTGGCCGCTTGGCGCCGTCGCGCGTGGTCAGCTCACCGAACGCTGCCGGCGTCTCCCTGCGCCGGGTCGCACCGGCCTCGCCGAGCGAAGCCAGCTCGACGACCTTGCCGAGCCGCGGCGCGATCGCTTCCACAGCGGGCTCTCTCTCGTGAGCGCCGCAGCCGAGCGTGCACAGCGCGAGCGTCGTTCGCAGTAGCGAGTGATCCATGGGCCTTTCCTACGCGCCTTCGCCGCCGACGCTAGTGCGGTGCCCTGCTTGCGGTCGACGGCAAGTTCGGCCAAGCCAACGAGGGACCGCGCCACGAGCGGGTCCCGTGGCGTGAGACAGCAAGGAGAACCCAATGGCAGACATTCTCAAGCCCGGCTCGCGCGGGGAACCGGTGAAGGCGCTGCAGACGGAGCTGGTGCAGCTGGGCTTCAGCTTGACCCCCGACGGAAGCTTCGGCCCCGCCACCGGCGACGCGGTCGCAGAGCTGCAAGCGCTGTTCGGCTACGACGTCGACAAGTCCGTGGGCCCCGCGACGCAGGGCCTGATCACGCAGCAAGCGAAGCTCGGCTTCGACGTGCGCAAGCCCGAGCTGGTCAAGCAAGCGATCGACGCCAGCGGCAACAAGACCGCACTCAAGCACGTGCTCAAGCCCGGCAGCGAGGGCGCCGACGTGCGCTTCCTGCAGCGCCGCCTGAACGTGCTGGGCTTCGCGATCGAAGTGGACGGCAAGTTCGGCCCCGCCACGGACAAGGCCGTGCGCGCTCTGCAGACCGCCTTCAAGTACGATGTCGACGGTGCCGTGGGCGAAGCGACCCACAAGCTGATCAACCAACAGATCGGCTTCGGCTGGAACAGCAGCAAAGCCCCAGTCGCCTGATCACGGAGCGGGCGTGTCCGCTGTGAAACTGCGTCAGCTCACCTCGCTCTGGCGTCGAGTGCATACCTCCGAGTGTCTCCCCAACACACTTACGAGGTGAAAAGCATGAGCCAGGTTCTGAAGAGTGGTGCACGCGGTGAGCCCGTGAAGACGTTGCAGACCGATCTCGCCGCGCTTGGCTTCGCGGTGAAGGTCGATGGCGTCTTCGGGCCGGACACGGTCGATGCCATCGGCGAGCTGCAGTCGTTGTTCGGGTACGACGTCGACCAGGCCGCAGGGCCGGCCACGCAGGGCCTGATCACCCAGCAAAAGGAGGCGCGGTTCGACGTCCGCGAGAACGCGAGCATCAAGACCGCCGTCGACGCGTTCGGCAACAAGACCGCGCTCACCCGCGTGCTCAAGTCCGGCTCCCACGGCGTAGACGTCCGCTACCTGCAACGCCGCCTGAACACGCTCGGCTTCCCCCTCACCGTCGACGGCAAGTTCGGCCCCGCCGTGGACAAGGCCGTCCGCGGCCTCCAGACCGCCTTCCACTACGACGTAGACGGCTCCGTAGGCGAAGCGACCAACAAGCTGATCAACCAACAGATCAGCTACGGCTGGGACCGCGCCAAGGCTCCCCCGGTGGCGTGATCACCCGGGGTGGTTCGAGGTCGAGCGCGTAGACATCTCCACGCGCGCGCACCAGCATCAAGGCGTGTCTGACGGGACGGTGTTCGACCTGCTCCTCGGTCACGCGAGCTGTTGCACAAGCACGCCGCAGGGAAGGTGCACTGACGCCAGGCAGCTTGAGCCTCGCCGCGTTCGGCCTCGCGCGATGCGCTATCGCAGCGCGGTCTACTACCTGTTCGTCGCATCGTTGACTCTGCTCGGGTGGTGCTCCGCTACCTAGGTCGTGGCGTGCTCGATGGACAGCCGACGCGAGGGCATCACCTCCCGCGGTGAAGCGGAAGAGCTGTGCCTCGACAGCTGGCCTCACCCCGGTATCGTCTCCGTGAGTGAGCACTCCGGACATCGACAGCGAGATATGCGCGACCTGCTCTTGTTCTTCCTAGCGCTCGTCGCCGCCATCACAGGCCTCGCTTCGGCTCATCGCATGCTGAAGGGGCGCTGGCACTGGCGAACGCTTCTGACGCTCGGCTGGCCGCTAGTCGTGCTGGTGATCTGGCCTCCGGAGAATCCCTGGCCTGATGTCGACCCGGACGCAACGCTCGAGCCTCGCGAGCTCGTGTTCCTTTATTTTCTCTTGCTCGTCTTGAGCCTGGAGCAGAGCGCTATCGCTCAGGCCGTCATCCGGCTTCGCTGGCCGCTCTACCTGACGGTCTGCTCTATCATCACGCTCATCGCGTGGCTGAGCTCGGCCGCAGCAGTCATCGAGATCATGGACCCGTGAGCGCGCGGGCGTTCATCCCGTGAGGTGATCAAACCGATCTACCGTGGACCGTTCGCGTTGCGCGAACCATCCTGATCCGCATGGGCGACGGTATCGAAATAGACCTTGGGAAGGGCTTCCCCTATCACGAAGATACCTTCGACCGCATTCGGCATCTGAGTGAGCTGATCCTCAGAGTTAGCAAGCGAGTCGACGTGCCGCCCGTCGCGGTCGCTGGAAGCATCGCCGATGAGTTCAACGCGCTGCGCACCGAGAACTGGACTCTGCGGAGATGCCTAGACTGGATCATCGACGAGACCATTCCCGGACTGCGAGAATCGGTCTTCGATTGGAGTGTGCGTCATGGCCATCACTCGAAGTTTCTGAACGCAACCCGGCACGACATAGGCGCCGCGAATATCAACTTGGCCACGGCGCGTGCTGTGTACGACGAGTTCCATGAGCGCTACCTGGAAGACACCGACGTGAGGTGGGGGTACCTCGTGCAGGAAGAGATCCCGAGCTGGGAAGAGCTCGTGGACTACGTGCTGACTGGTGAGGGGACCGTGGTGATCACCGCGTTGGTCATTCGGAAGGCGATGGAAGAGCTGTCGCCCTTCCTCGTGGGCCGGAGCGCCGAGATCCGCGAGGCCGTGCTCGTCACGGTCTTCAAGCAGGGACCGTCGTACCTGTCCCGCTTCAAGGTGCGGCTCGCGCTGAATCAGGGCGCGATGCTCAGACCCGGCGAAGGATGCCGCGTTTATCACCAGCGCGCTGAGATTCTGCGCGCGCTGGGGTTGACCTTGTCCGACGTGAACTCCACGCCGGCCGTCGCCGAGTGCCGCTGAACTGCGCGGCTCACGCGTCGGCTACGCGCGGTGACAATGCTTTACAATTCGCCAAGTATTGCCCCCACTTGCGGAGCGTGGTTGCGAGACGTGTGCGCTGCGTGGTTGGCCACGTGTGGCGTGCATGTACTGTGGCCGGCGATGTGGCGTGCGAAAAAGCGGGGGTTTCTGCGTGAGACCGTGCGGAAACGACGATGGCAGCCGATGGCACGCGACTTGAAGTAGTGGGTTCCCGTGAGTGGACCCGAGTGGTCCAAGCAAAAAGGGAGATCAGCTATGAACCGTACTACGCGCCTGATGATCCTCGCCGCCGCGATGCTTGGTGTTACCGCATGCGACAACGCGAAGCAGGCAGAGCAGGCCCAGGAGACGCAGGGCGAGCACGCGCAGCAGGCCGCCCAAGACCAGGCTGAGTTGACTGCTGAGCAGCGCCAAGAGCAGGCCAAGCTCGTCCAGGAGCAGCAAAAGGATCAGCGAGACATCGCCAAGGATGAGGCGAAGGACAACAACGACCTCGCGCGCGGCAAGACGGACATGAATGAGGTCCGTGAGGAGCACGCGGAGAACGCGAAGGATCGCCAGGAGCTCACCAAGGAGCAGCTGGAAGACCGTGCCGACCTCGCCAAGAAGCAGGCCGAGGAGCGCGCCGATCTGAACAAGGATCAGGTCGAGCAGCGCACCAAGGACGGCAAGAAGGTCAACGAGGCGGCGGCGAAGGCCGACGGCGAGCGCGCGGACCTCGTGAAGGATTCGCGCGAAGAGCTGCGCGATCTCGATCACCGCGTGAGCGAGCTGCAGAACAAGGCGCAGGCCGCGACCGTGGAAGAGAAGAACAAGGTCGCGACCGCGCTGACGGGCTGGACCTCCAAGCGTGAGGCCGCGGAGCGCGACATCGAGGCGCTCAACTCGGTGACGGCGACCAACCTGAACCGCGCTAAGGACGCGGTGAAGAAGCAGCTGTCGGCGCTCGACAAGACGCTCGACAAGGCTGAGAACGCGCTCTGAGCTGACGCATAACGCGACGCCCGAGCCACGGGCGATGCGAACTGGACGCGAGCGGCTGAGAGTCGCTCGCGTTCTCACTTTAAGCCGGAAAATAGGCGAAAGCTGCGCGCAAGCGTTGTGTGCTCGTCACGTAGGCTGAGGTCGAACTCCGCTAGCTTCGCGCGCATGAGTGTCTCACGTCGAAACTTCCTTCACGG
>DASUME010000313.1:0-22280 GCA_036277895.1 Polyangiales bacterium | reverse complement strand
AGCGGCAGGTTGTGCCGCGCGCACACGAAGCGCACGAGATCGATCATGCGCGCGGGCTCGAGGTCGCCGACCACGAACGTCTCGCCGGGCGCGCGATCCGCGTGCAGCGCGAACGTGGCCAGATCTTCCACGTGGATGCGCGAGGACATCAGCTCGCCTGCGCCAGGGATGCGATGCTCGCCGCGCAGGATGCGCATGTGCAGCCCGCGGTCGGAGCCGTAAATGCCGGGGCAACGCAGCACGGTGGCGCCCACCGCGCGAAACGCGTCTTCGGCTGCGAGCAGGCGCCTGGAGCGCTCGCTCAAGTGTGCCGGCAGCGGCGTGCTGTCATCGATCACGCCGTGCACCTCGCCGTAGACGCCGGTGCTCGCGATGTACGTGATCGCGCGCGCAGCTCGCAGGGCCGGCGCCACCACGCGGTCCGTGTCGGGGTCGGGCTGGTACGCGACGATCACCTGCGTGTCCGGCGTCACGTGTTGCGCGATCGAGGCGTCGAGCTTGGGCGCAGCCAGCACCTCGAAGCCCTCCGCGCGGAGCTTCTGCGCGCGTTCATCCGAGCGCACCGTGACCACCACGCGACCTCGCGCACGGCGCGCGACCGCCGAGCCCGCGTAGCCCGCGCCGAGCACCAGCAGCGTCACGACAGCAGCGCGTCCAGCACGCTGACGTCGATGTAGTCGCGCCCGCGGCCGCTGCCGATCGAGACGCCGCGCGTGGCCTCGCCGTGAAAGTCGCTGCCGCCGCTGAGCCGCAGTCCGAGCGCACGCCCGAGCTGCCGGATCCGGCGCCGCGCGGACACGTCGTGCGCGGGGTGGATCTCCTCGAAGCCGTCGAGCCCCTGCGCCACCAGCTCGCGCGCGAGCGTCTCGAAGCCACCCTGGCGGTGCACCTGCTTGGCCAGAGGATGCGCCCACACCGCCTTGCCGCCGGCCGCGTGGATCCAGCCGATCGCCTCCGCGGGCGAGGGCACCGGCTTGCGCACGTTCGCGGGACCGGCGTCGCCGAGGAAACGCCGGAAGGCCTCGTCCGTGTCGCGCACGTGCCCGAGCGCCACCAGCGCGCGCGCCACGTGCGGACGGCCCGGGTTGGACTTGCCGGCGGCTCGGTACACGTCGTCGACGGTGATCGCGAGCCCGAGCTCGTTGAGCCGCTGCACCAGCACGGGCAGCCGACCGTGCCGCGCCGCCTTCTGCGCAACCAGCTTCTCGGTCAGCAGCGGGTGCGCCGGGTCGAAGCCGTAGCCGAGGATGTGCAGCTCCATGTCGTCGTGACGGGTCGAGAGCTCGACGCCGTTGATCAGCGTGAGACCACGCCGCGCCGCCTCTTCGCGCGCGGGCTCCAGTCCATCGACGCTGTCGTGATCGGTCAGCGCAAACACGGAGACGCCCGCAGCCTCGACCATCGCCACCAGCTCCGGCACCGCGAAGCTTCCGTCGGAGACCGTGCTGTGCATGTGGAGATCACAACGCATCAGCTACGCAGTCTGCGGCACGCGTCACCGCAGCGCCACGCATACACGGCCTCACCCGCGGCGGGCGCGCACGTGCTGGTCGCGCCAGGCAGACGGCGAGAGCCCGAGCCAGCGGCGGAAGGCGCGGTTGAAGTTCGCTGCGTCGGAGTAGCCGAGCTGCTCGGCGATCTGCTCGACCGAGTTGCTCTCGACCTCCAGCAGCTTGAGCGCCCGATCCCGGCGCAGCTCGTCCAACAAGCGCTGGTACGAGGTGCCCTGCTCCGCGAGCCGCCGCTTGAGCGTGCGCGGCGACACATGGCGCGCCCTGGCCAGCTCGGTCAACGACGGGTAGCCACGCTCGCGCTCGCCCAGCTGGCGACGCACGCTCGCCAGCAGCGAGCTGGTGGTCACCAGCGTGCTCAGCTCACGCTCGCACTCCACCAGCGCTTGCCGGGCCGCCACTGCGTCCGCCATCTGCAGCGACTCGTCCAGCAAGGACGACGCGAACACGATCCGGCTGGAGGGCCGGCCAAAGCGCGCCGGCCCGGGCCACAGGTGCGCGAAGCCGCTGAAGTACGTCGGCTCCGGGTAGCTGAGCTCGAACAGCGCGCCGTTCGGCACCCGGCCGAGCACCGAGCGCGCCATCTGCATGAACGCCGTGAACAGCGCCTCGGTCACGAACACCGAGACCGTGAGGTTGGGCTCCGGGAACACGCTGTTCAGCTCCAGCGACGCGTGCTCGCCTTGCTCGATCAGCTTCACGGACAGGAACGGCGCGCGCAGCGCCACGAAGCGCTCGGCCACCTTGAGGGCGTCGCGCAGCGTGGCTTGGGTCATGGCCGCGAAGCCGACCGAGCCGTGCGACGACAGCTTGAGCTGCAGGCCGAAGTAGAACCCGAGGCCAGGCTCGCGCACCAGCTCCAGCAGGCGCAGGAACAGGTTGTGGAGTGCCTGCGGGGAGACGCGTCCCTGCGACTGCTCCAGCTGGTCGGCCTCGACGCCCGTGCCCTGCAGCAAGGCCTCCGGCGCGATCTGCCAGCGTGCCGCGAGCTGGACCAGCTGGGCCGCGTAGATCGACGGGATGATGGGAGCGGTCAGCTCCCCCACCTCGGTCGCGTACTGGCCCGATCGGATAGGCACGGGCGCAACCTATGACATTCGATGACAGCCTGCCAGCGCATATCGCCAGCGGCCCTCTTTTTCCAGTGCCGGGTCAGTGCAGGTTCACGGGACCGGTCGTGCAAGTGAGCGTGTTGCCCGCTGCGAGCGCCGCATAGTCGATGCCCGCGCTGCGCAGGCCGTCGATGCAGTAGCCGGTGGAGTTGCTGATCTTGGTGTTGGTGACCTGCACCGCGGCGTCGATCTTGATCGCCGCGCCCGTGCCACCGGCGTCGCTGATCTCGACGAAGTCGAGCTTCGAGTTGCTGAGCGCATTGTTGCCGAGCTTGATGCCGGACCAGAAGTCCGGGAGCGCTTGTTCGCCGCGGAACCTGATCGGCTGCGCGGCGGTGCCGATCGCGGTCACCGTGTTGCCACCGAGGTAGCCGAAGCTGAGCGTGCTGTCCGCGGCCATCACGAACTGCGTGCCCGCAGCGATCGTGATCGCGACGTTGTTGCCATCGTAATACGAGTTGCTGAGGTAGTACGGCACGCCGAGGTTCGGGATCGTGCCCGACCTCGGGAAGGTGCCGCCGTTGAGCTGCACCTGATCGATCGTGTTGCCGAGCAGCACGCTGTCGGTCGGGATCGAGTACACGCCGTCGAGGTCGACGAAGATCGGACGGCCGGCCGTCTCGCTGATCTTCAGCGCGGTCGAGCCCGCAGCCAGGCCGGTGCTCGCGAGCTCCAGGCCGGTCGCGTTCTTGTACAGCGAGACGTGATCGAGCTTGATCGCCGACTCGATCTGCAAGGCGCTGTTGCGCCCGCGGCCGCCGCCCGTGAACTCCACGTAGGAGAGCACCGAGTTGGTGTTCACCTTGTTGAAGAAGATGATGTTGCCCCACTGCGAGTTCGCGTCGACCGGCACGAACTTGATCGGCGCGACCGCGGTGCCCTTCATCTGCACGCTGCTGGCGTCGAGGTACGCGAACTGGAGCGTGCCGTCCGACTTCAAGCGCCACTCGACGCCGGCCTCGATCACGAGGTCGCCCGAGTTCTGGTAGAGCGCGTTTTGCTGCACGTACGGCAGGCCTAGGTTGGGCACCGTGACGGCGGTGTCGAACTTGGTGAACGTCAGCGAGACCTGGTTGTTGGTGTTGCCGGTGAACGTGCCGCCCTTGGGCACGCGCGCCAGCGCAGCCTGGTCCTCGAGCACGAGCGGATAGCCGGCCGCATTGCGCACGCTGAGCAGCGCGCTGCCGGCCTTGAAGTCTGTCGCCGCGACGCCGTCCTTGCCGGAGTCGGCCACCTGCAAGTTGTTCACCTCGACGTCCGCGTCGAGCACGAGCGAGGCCTCACTGCCGCCGCCCTCGGCGACTAGCACGTTGCGCAGGTAGCTGTCCGAGGTGACGTCCTTGCCCAGCGTGATCGTGCTCCAGTAGCCCTTCTCGGCGATCCGGCCGCAGAACGTGATCGGCGCGCTGGCGCTGCCGTTGGCGAACACCGCGGCGCTGCCCGTGTACGCGAAGTAGATCGACGCGTCCGTGTCCAGCCAGATCTGAGTGCCGGGGTCGATCGTGATCCGCGCGTTCACGTAGTTCGAGCCCTTGATCAGGATCTTGCCGCTCCAGGTCTCGTCGGCGGCGATCGTCTTGCTGGCGATCTCGCGCGCACCGGTGACGTCGCGCAGCGCGGGGCACGCGATCGCGCCCGCCGGTGCGACGCCGGCATCGCTGCCCGCATCCGTGTTGATCGGAGCGCCGGCATCGGGTGTGGTGAGCAGGCCTTCGCTGCGGCGCACCTCGAGGATCAAGAACGCGATCGCGCATGCCTCGGCCTTGCCGCTCGGCAGCTCGTTGCAGGTGGTCGCCGCCGGCGCGATCGCCTGCACCGCGCTGAGCAGCGCGTCGAGGCTCTGCTGCGTGCTGGCGACGTCGACTTCCTTCGCGGGATCGAGCGTGGCGCCGAGCGCCTTGGCCGCCGTGCGGCGTGTGGTCGTGACCCGCTGATCAGCGGCCACCGATGCGGCCTTGCCGGCGCCGAGCGACAAGCCGCGGGCGTAGCTGGTGTCGTCGCGCGAGACCCCTCCTTCGACGCGCGAGCGCGCGACGCGGAAGTCGTCGCTCGGCGAGTCGCTGAGCGCGTTGGCGGCGATCATCGCGGCCGAGGCGTTGAGGATGGTCGCGCGCCCCTCCTGGCGAGGTTCCGGACTGTCATCCCCACACGCGAGCACGGCCACGCAGGCGGCCATCATCGGCCAGATCCGCAGACGAATAGAGTTCATCGAGCTCCCCTTGGCGCGCCATTGTACATGGTCCGCGCCGGGGAACAGCGGCCGGCTAGCCATCCATTTCCGCGATCAGGTGCGGCGGCGGCGCCAGTCGGCCAGCTCGGCTTCTTGCTGGGCGCCGTACTGATCCTGAACACGGATCAGCTCGCCGTAGGCGCGCGGCATACGCTCGGTCAGCGCCAGCAACACACGGCCGGTGGCCTCGGCGTCTGCCCAGGCGCGGTGTGCGTCGCTGAGGGGAATGCCCAGACGCTCGCAGATATCGCCCAGGCGCTTGCTCTTCTCCTCGGCCATTAGCTCGCGCACCCAGACCAGCGGGTCGACCCAGGTCACGGTGGCGTCGAGCGCCGGCGGCAAGTCCTGCAGCACACCAGCACGCGCCATCTCCGCGTGCATGAAGCGGCGATCGAAGGTGGCGTTGTACGCGACCGGCAGGTGCCCCACGAGCGCTTGCCGCAGCTCCTCGGCGATCTGCTCGAAGCGCGGCTGGTCCGCGACCATGGCGTCCGTGATGCCGTGCACGTTCATGGCCGACTCGGGGATCGGCATGCCGGGCTGCACCAGCCAGTTGACCCGGCGCGTCACCTCGCCGCGGTGGAAGCACACCACACCCACTTCGACCACGCGATCGAGCTGCGCGTCGAAGCCGGTGGTCTCGAAGTCGATCACCGCGAGCGGGTGATCGATCCAGGGGCTGTCCGCCGCGAAGTCGCGCCACAGGCCTTCGACCCGGGTGAGCGTCTGCAGCAAGAACTCGGCGATGCCCGGATAGTGGCGGCCGGTCGGAAAACAGCCACAGACCTCGTGTTGCGCTCCACGCATCGCCGGCAAGCAGGACACAGGCACGCGCGTGGCGCAAGTGACTGTAAGAGGATTGCGAAAAAGCGCGCGGCCTTAGTATGGTGCCCGCAGAGGACATGAGAGCTCGTCTAGCGTTCACTGTGCTTCTCGCGTGGTGCGCGCCGCTCTGGCTCAGCACCAGCGCGCGAGCCGACACCACCGTGGCTTCTCTGGGCGTGCGCTCGGTGGACGGCGAGAGCGATCTCGAGCGCCGGCTCTCCGCCGCGCTGCGCTCCAGCGCGAGCACGATCGCGGGCTGGTCGCTGGGCAAGCGCGACGCCTCGCTCGACCAGATGATGCTCGCGATCGGCTGCGAGGAACCAGACGCGCCGTGCCTCGGGGAGGTCGCCAAGACGCTCGCCGTGCAGCGCCTGGTGTTCGGCAGCGTGACCAGCGCGAGCGGCGGCTACGATCTCACGATCAACCAGTACGACACCGCGGACAAGCAGCTGCATACGGCGTCGTCGCGCGGGCTGAAGCCAGCGCAGCTGCGCGGCACGTCGGGTCGCGAGGCGGTGCTGGCGCTGCTCTCCCAGCTCAACCAGGTCGAGGCGCCCCCGCAGGCGCCCGCAGCCGGTCAGCTGCGCATCCATGGCGACATGCCGAACGCGGAGATCGCCGTCGACGGCCAGTCCGCGGGCTCGCTCGACGAGCAGGGCAACCTCACGCTCGAGCTCACGCCGGGCAAGCACGTGGTGCGCGCGGCCGGGCAGGCCTTCGCGCCGGCCGAGGAGAAGCTCGCGCTGGTGGAAGCGGGGCAGACCGCACAGGTGGAGCTCTCGATCGCCCCTCGGGCGAGCGAGCAGTTCCCCGCACCGCCGGTGATGCCGGAGGCGACCAGCGCGCCGGAGAGGCGGCCGAGCCACACGCTGCGCCGCGCGTTCGGCTGGGCGAGCCTCGGCATCGGCACGGCGTTCGCGTTCGCGACCATTTACTCGTGGGTGCGCATCGAGCGCATCAACGACGACTCGGACTTCCTCGCCTACCGCGGCGCCTGGCCGCGCGCCGGCGGCTCGAACGGCGTGGAGAACGTGTGCCCACGCGCCGCGCGCGGCGAGCTGGCTGCGAAGCCGGGGTCCGAGGACAAGGCTGGGCTCGAGCGCCGCGCGCACGACCTGTGCCGCGAGGCGGACACCTTGCAGGCGCTGCAATACGTGTTCCTCGGTGGCGCGCTGGTGGGGGCAGGCGTCGGCACCTATCTGCTCGTGTCGGCTCGGCGCCTGGAGCGCCGCGAGGCGCAGCAGACGAGCCTGAGCATCGCCCCGCGCTTCGGCTTTCAGAGCGCAAGCCTCGAGGCTCGTCTACGCTTCTGACGATGGGTCAGATCCGGATCGTGGGCGGGAGCTTGGGCGGCCGTCGGCTGCAAGCGCCGGCTACGGACGCGACGCGCCCCACCTCGGACCGGGTGCGCGAGGCGATCGCCTCCGTGCTGGCGGCGCGCGACGCGATCGAGAGCGCCCGTGTGCTCGATCTGTACGCGGGCTCCGGCGCGCTCGGCTTCGAGATGCTGTCGCGCGGCGCGCAGAGTGCGCTGTTCGTCGAGCGCGATCCCAAGGTGGCGCGCCTGATCCGCGACAACGCGGGCGAGCTCGGCGTCACGGCGCAATGCGAGGTGCTGAGCGAGGACGTGACGCGCCAGCGCGGCGAAGACGCGATCGTGGCGCGCGGCCCGTTCTCGCTGCTGTTGGCCGACCCTCCCTATCGCGACGTGCAACGTGCCGTGGACGCCATTGTCCGCATGGTCTCACGCGGCGTGCTGGATCCAGACGCATGCCTTCTGCTAGAGCATGGGACCAAGGGCGCACCCGTCTTGCCGAGTGAGTTCGCTGTTCTATCCAGTTATCGCTACGGCGACACCACGGTGGTGTTGTGCCGAGCGACACCCCCCGCCGAGGGAGCAGGTTCATGAGCACTGCCATCTATCCGGGCTCGTTCGATCCCCTCACCATGGGGCACCTCAGCATCATCAAGGGCGCCCTGGTCGTGGTCGACAAGCTGATCATCGCGGTGCTCAACAACCCGAAGAAACAGTCGCTGTTCTCGGTCGACGAGCGCATCGATCTGATCCGCGAGGCGGTCGGCAAAGATCGCGACCGGATCGAGGTCGACTCGTTCGGCGGGCTGCTGGTCGACTACTGTCGCGCCAAGGACGTGAAGGTCGTGGTGCGCGGGCTGCGCGCGGTGGCCGACTTCGAGTACGAGCTGCAGATGGCCAACATGAACCGGCACCTCTACGAGGAGATGGAGACCGTGTTCTTGATGGCCAACGACGCGTACTTCTACGTCAGCTCCAACATCGTCAAGGAGGCCGCATCGCTGGGTGGCGACGTGTCCGCCTTGGTGCCGCCGAACGTCAGCTTGCGGCTCAAGGCCAAGCTCGGCCGATAACACGCGGGCGCCACGAAGCCACCGGCCTCGAGCGCGCGCAGGGGCTTCACCGCGCTCAGCGACACGCGCCCACGGCGCAGCTCGTCGAGCGTGACGTCGCCGGTCTTGATCGCGCTGCGCACGCGCAGGAAGCCCGCCAGGTAGCCGCTGTCGCGCGCGACGCCGCCACCGCGGAAGGTGCGCTCCGCGATCGCGATCGCCGCCGCCGGCGCGAAGCCGTGCTGATCGACCAGCGAGCGCGCGATCTCGCCGAAGCTCGCGCCGTCGTAGAGCGAGACCGTGGCGACCACCCGCGCGGCCAGCGTGCGCAGGCGATCGTTGCACATCAGCCCGAGCGCTTCCTCGAGGTAGAGCGCCAGGCCTTCCTGATCCGAGAACGAACCCGCGAGGCCGATCTGCAAGAGGCGCAGCGGCTGCGCGCGCGCGTTGGCGGCCACCACCAAGTGGCCGAACACCTCGTGCGCGGTCAGCCGGCGCGCCTCGCGCTGCGTGAACCTGCGGTCGGCCAGGAACACCGTGCGCTCGCCGGTGGCAGCCAAGGAAGCCAGGCGCGGCTCGACGCGCACGTCGACATCGAGCCCGGCACCGAGCGCGGCCCGGCGCATCATGGCCGCCACCGACCTGCCCGCGGGCGCGTCGGCGGGGATCACGGCGGGGTCCGGCTCGTTGCGGGCGAGCGTATCCAGCATCGTGCGCGCGACCCGCGAGAGCGGAAGCTCGGAGCTATCGCCCAGGCGCACCAGCTCGTTGCCGCGGCCGTAGCGGCGCGCGCTCAGCGGACGCACGCGCTCTTCGTCGCCCCACGCGCCGAGGATGGCCAGATCCAGCTCCAGCTCGTCCAGCCTCGCTTCGTACAGGGCGCCGAGGGCGGAGCCGCGCGAGAGGAAGCGCGCCTCGTCGATCACGCTGTGGATCCAGCTGTCCACGCGTTGGCGCGCAAGCGTGAAGGCAGGCACCGGTGTCTCACCTCGCCCGAGGCTCGCGATCAGGCGCGCGCGCTCGGCGGGCGCATTCTCCGGGGTGAGCGAGGCCACAGGCCGCGCCAGGGCAGCCGCGTGGGCCACCAGCGCGTCCAACTTCAGCGCTGCTTCGAACTCGGTTCGAGCCGCACTACCGACGCTCTGTGTGCGGCGAAGCATGACGGGCGACGCTAGCATGGATAACGAGGTGCTTCGGCCCCGGATCAGGGGCGAAAGCTCATTCCCGCGCGAAAGCACGGAGCGTGCAAAGACCTGTGTTACCCTACGATGTGGCTCATCCTCTAACGTATGCCGAGTCATCGGCCGGGAGTGACTGCTCATGAGCGAGATGGTTGCGCGCATTGCCGCTTTGCAGGACTACGACAGCTATCGCGACCTGCACTGGGAAGGCAGTTTCGAAGAGTATCTGCAGATCGTGCGCGAGCGGCCTCAGGTGGCGCGCAATGCGTTCCAGCGCCTCTACGACATGGTCATGCGCTACGGCGAAGAAGAGTACATCGACAACAAGAAGCGCTTGAAGCGCTACCCCTTCTTCGCGGATCCGATCGGCAACGGCAAAGACGCGATTTACGGGTTGGACATCCCGTTGATGCGCCTGGTTCACGTGCTGCAGGCCGCCGCGCAGGGCTACGGCCCCGAGAAGCGCGTGATCCTGATGCACGGTCCGGTCGGCTCTTCCAAGAGCACGATCGCACGCTTGCTCAAGAAGGGCCTGGAGCAGTACACGCGCACGCCCGAGGGCGCGCTGTACACGTTCAAGTGGACCAACCTCGAGGGCACCGGCCTGGTCTCCGCGGACGACAAGGAAGGGGAGTTCCCGTCGCCGATGAACGAGGACCCGCTGCGCTTGATCCCGATCGAGTGGCGCGAGAAGGCGCTGACCACGCTCAAGCTCGGCAACGACAAGCACCGCGTGCGCATCGACGGCAACCTCAACCCCGCCTGCCGCTTCATGTTCAAGAAGCTGATGGAGAAGTACAACGGGGACTGGGGCAAGGTCGTCGCCAACCACGTGCGCGTGAAGCGCCTGATCATGAGCGAGCAGGATCGCGTCGGCATCGGCACGTTCCAGCCGAAGGACGAGAAGAACCAGGACTCGACCGAGCTGACGGGCGACATCAACTACCGCAAGATCGCGGAGTACGGCTCGGACTCGGATCCGCGCGCGTTCAACTTCGACGGCGAGTTCAACATCGCCAACCGCGGCATCGTCGAGTTCGTCGAGGTGCTGAAGCTCGACGTCGCGTTCCTGTACGACCTGCTCGGCGCGACGCAGGAACACAAGATCAAGCCCAAGAAGTTCGCGCAGACGGACATCGACGAGGTCATCCTCGGCCACACCAACGAGGCCGAGTACAAGAAGCTGCTCTCCAACGAGTTCATGGAGGCGCTGCGCGACCGTACGATCAAGATCGACATCCCCTACATCACCAAGATCAGCGAGGAGATCCGCATCTACCAGAAGGACTTCTCGGCCGAGCGCCTGCGCGGCAAGCACATCGCGCCGCACACGCTCGAGGTGGCGGCCATGTGGGCCGTGCTGACGCGCCTGGAAGATCCCAAGAAGCACCAGCTCTCGCTACTGCAGAAGCTGAAGCTGTACGACGGCAAGAACCTGCCGGGCTTCACGCAGGACAACGTCAAGGAGCTGCGCAAGGAGACCCACCGCGAGGGTCTCGACGGCATCTCGCCGCGCTACGTGCAGGACAAGATCTCCAACGCGCTCGTGCGTGACGGAGTCGAGGGCTACATCAACCCGTTCATGGTGCTCAACGAGCTCGAGAAGGGCCTGGAGTCGCACTCGCTGATCAGCAACGAAGATCAGCGCAAGCGCATGATGGAGCTGATCGGCATCGTCAAGGGCGAGTACGAAGAGATCGTCAAGAACGAGGTCCAGCGTGCGATCAGCGCCGACGAAGAGGCGATCGCGCGCCTCTCGGCCAACTACGTGGACAACATCCGCGCCTACGTGATGCGTGAGAAGGTGAAGAACCGCTACACGGGTCGCGACGAGGAGCCGGATGAGCGCCTGATGCGCTCAGTGGAAGAGAAGATCGACATCCCCGAGAGCCGCAAGGACGACTTCCGCCGCGAGATCATGAACTACATCGGTCACCTCGCGCTGGAGGGCCGCAAGTTCGAGTACCACACCAACGATCGCCTGCGGCGCGCGCTGGAGATGAAGCTGTTCGAGGACCAGAAGGACTCGATCAAGCTGTCGTCGTTCGTGTCCAACGTCATCGACAAGGAGACGCAGGACAAGATCGACATCATCAAGGGCCGCCTGATCAAGAACTACGGCTACAACGAGGCCAGCGCGACCGACGTGCTCGCGTTCGTGGCCTCGATCTTCGCCCGCGGTGACGTGAAGGACTGACCTTCGTGCTCGAGCGAGGGGCCCGCAGCGATGCGGGCCTCTCGCGTTTAAGCACCGCAGGCCAGCTGGCGGTGCGCGCGCGCCGTACACAACCGTGTGCGAGCCGATCGCGCGCACTCGATTCGTGCACAACGCTCGGTCTAGACTCGCGTTATGGAGTTCGATCTGCTGGCGGTGCTGCGCGATCCCGATCGGCTGCGCGCGCTCGCGGAGACGGAGCTCATGGACAGCCCCGCCGAGGAGCGCTTCGACCAGTACACCGAGCTGGCAGCTACGATCCTGAACGCGCCGGCCGCGCTGGTGTCGCTGGTGGACGACCATCGGCAGTTCTTCAAGAGTGCATATGGCCTGGGCGAACCGTGGGCGACGTTGCGCGAGACGCCGCTCTCGCACTCGTTCTGCAAGCACGCGGTGGCCTCGGGCGAGCCGCTGATCGTGAACGACGCACCCAATCACCCGCTCGTGCGCGACAACCGCGCGATCCCGGAGCTGGGCGTGCTCGCCTACGCGGGCGTGCCGCTCGAGGATCGGGGCCAGACGCTGGGCGTGTTCTGCGTGGTCGACACCCAGCCGCGAACCTGGACGGCTCAGGAGCTGGCGACGATCCGCGCCCTGGCGGCGGCGGTCACCAGCGAGATCGCACTCCTACGCAGCAAGCGCGAGGTCAAGGAGCGCGAGGCGCTGCTGAGCGCGCTGACGGACTCCGCGCTGGACGTGATCGTGACCATGAATGGCGACGGCGAGATCGTGTTCTGCAACCGCGCCACCGAGCTGGTGTTCGGGCAACCGCAGCACTCGTACCTCGGTTCTCCGGTCACCGCGCTGATGCCCGAGCGCTATCGCGCCGCGCATCGCGCCGGACTCGCGCGCGTGGAGGCGGGCGGTGAGCCGCGCGTGCTCGGACGCGTGCTGGAGTTGCACGGGCTGCGCGCGAACGGGGAAGAGTTTCCGGTCGAGCTCTCGATCTCACGCTGGGCCGGACGCAGTGGGCACTTCTACACGGCGGTGCTGCGCGACGTGACCGAGCGGCAGCGCGCGGCGCAGGCGCTGCGCGAGACCGAAGAAGAGCTGCGCATGGTGGTCGAGCAGGCCCCGATCGGCATGGCCGTGGCCGCGCTCGACGGCAGGTGGCTGCGCGTGAACGACGCGATGTGCACGATCGTGGGCTACACGCGCGACGAGCTGTTGCAGAGCGACTTTCAGACCATTACGCACCCGGACGACCTGGACGCGGACCTCGCGCTCGTGGATGGCCTGATCCGAGGTGAGACCACGCACTACCAGCTCGAGAAGCGCTATCTGCACAGGCTCGGGCACAACGTCTGGGTGTTGCTGGCAGTCTCGCTGGTGCGCGACCAGCATGGCGCCCCCGCGTTCTTCATCGCGCAGGTGCAGGACATCACGGCGCGGCGGCTGGCGGAGGCCCAGGCGAACACGTTCTTCGAGCACTCGGTCGACATGCTCGCGATCACGAACGCCGGCACCACGTTCGAGCGCGTGAATCCCGCCTTCGAGCGCGTGCTCGGCTGGAGCGCGAGCGAGCTGGTCGGCAAGCTGGTGTTCGACTTCGTGCACCCAGACGACCAGGACGCGACGGTTCACGAGGCGGGTGTGCTCAACGAGAACGGCAGCACGCAACGCTTCCGGCACCGCTTCCGCGCCAAGAACGGCAACTACCACTGGCTGGAGTGGAATGCGCACAGCACGCAGGAGGGAAAGTTCTTCGCGGTGGCGCGCGACATGAGCAAGCAGATGGAGATGGAGGATCAACTGCGGCAGACGTCGCTGGTGGACGAGCTGACGGGGCTCCAAAACCGCCGCGGCTTCATGGCGCTGGGTGAGCAGCAGCTGAGCAACGCGTCGCGCTACGGGCGCCCGATGGTGGTGCTGTTCGCGGATCTGAATGGCATGAAGCAGATCAACGATCAGCTCGGGCACGACGTGGGCGACCGCGCGCTGGTGGCGATGGCCGAGGTGCTGCGCAACACGTTCCGCCGCGCAGACATCCTGGCGCGCCTCGGCGGCGACGAGTTCGTGGTGCTGGCGGAGGGCGACCGCGAGTTCTCCAAGCTGGTGGCTGCGCGCGTGCAGAAGAACGTGGAGGCGTTCAACGCGCGCTTCACGCATCCCTTCGAGCTGTCGGTGTCGCTCGGGGTGACCGCGTATGACCCGGACGAGACGAAGAACCTGGGGCAGCTGCTGCAGTCGGCGGACAAGCTGATGTACGACGCCAAGCGCCGCATGCGGGGGAGCGCGCCTCAGCGGTGATCGACTACGTTCCGTCGAGCACGGCGCGCCACGTGTTCTTCATTTTTACGTAGAGCGGGACTGCATCAGCGGCAGGTCTGCGTGCGCGTCACCCCTTCCAGCGACACGCACAAGCCCTTGGTCAGACCGGGAAGCCAGCTCACGCTCAGGCCCCACGAGCCGTCCTGGCCGCAAGCCGGCACACTCTGCTGGCTCCAGCCGCCGTTCTCCGCCGCGGCGACCAACGCCTCGAGCACAGGCAACTCACACTTGAGGCCGTTGCAGACGAGCAGGTCGGGACACACCGCGATCGTCGTGCGCAGCTTGGTCGCCACGCCGTCGCAGTCGTAGTCGAAGCTGCCGTCACCACGGTCCTGCAGGAACTGACCGGTCGCCGCCGGGTGCGCACGCTCGTTGTCGTCGTAACAGTCGTCACCGTTCAAGACGTAGCCGGCCGGCTGCGTGCAGGAGGTCACCTTCGCCTCGGGGTCGCCGTAGCCGTCGCCGTCGAGGTCGCGGAAGTACACCGCGGCACAGTCGGGCAGGTTCTCGCTCGGCTCCACGTTCTGCACGTGCGTCGTGGTCTGTCCGGCGTCGCCCTGCGTGGGCTCGCCCTGTCCGGCGTCGCCCTGCACGGCCGCGTCCGTGCCCTGCACGCCCGCGTCCGTCTTGGGCGAGGGCTTCGAGTTCAGGCCGAAGTCGCGACCCGCGTCACCGATCAGCGTCGGCTGAAGGAAGCCGCCGTCGCCCTCGGTCTGCTGACCGAGGCCCTGCTGCGACGGGTCCGCGTCCTCGTTCGCCGCCGCGTCGCAACCGACACAGCCGAGAGCCAACATCAACAAACCGCGTTGTCCGAGCATCGAGTAGGCCATCTGCGTCACCCCGTCCTTTGAAAGTATCGACGTGCTCCGCCCCCCGCTGAGTACAAATCAAAGTCAGCCCGTACGATTCTTCGTGCTCGAGACAACACCTCGCGCAGCCGGTGATTCAGGCACGAAATTCCGTCCGGCAGGGCCGATGCAAGCGCGCTTGAGCGTCGGGCAAAGCGCGTGCAAGGACTACGACAACGGACGGAATCGATGCGGCGCGAGCGTGTGCTAGGCACATCGCGTGGCGCTCGGCAGACGCAAGGTCTCGCTCTCGGATCCCTCGCGTTGGGTCTTCAACCGCATGGCCGCGCTGTACGACGCACGTCCGCCGTATCCAGACGCGCTGATCGAAGCGCTCCTGCCCTACGGCCCGCGCGTGCTCGAGCTCGGCGCAGGCATCGGCCACCTCGCGATCCCACTCGCGCAGCGCGGCTGCCAGGTGACCGCGGTCGAGCCCGCGCAGCAGATGCTCGCAGAGCTCGTCGAACGTGCGCAGGGCTTGTCGATCACGGCGCTGCACGCGCAAGCGGAGGTGCTGCCACTCGATGGGCCGTTCGAGCTTGCCTTGCTCGCGGATGCGCTGCACTTCGTCGATGCCGAGCGCACGGGCCTCGAGCTGGCGCGCGTCCAGGCAAGCGTGCTGGCGATCGTGCGCGTGGAGCCGGCGGCTTCCCCTTATATGGCTGCGCTGCAGGCGTTGCTCGACGAGAGCGCGCCGCGCCGGCTGCGCGCCACGCGCGGCAACGCCGCACAGCTCACCGCGCTCGCCGGACGCAAGCTGCACGGCACGCAAGTGTTCCGCGACGAGCACGCGCTCGACCACGAGGCGCTGGTGCGCCTGCTCGGCACGATCTCGTTCGTGCGCCCCGCGATCAGCGCGTCCTTCCTGGAGCGCGTGCGCGCGCTCGGCCCCGCGCTCTACGCCCGCAAGCTAACGCTCGAGCTCTATCGCTGACGACGCGCCGGGGCGCTCGGCCGAGTGGCGTGCTAGCCGCCGGCCAGATAGAGCTCGGCCACGAACTTGGCCAACGCCCGTGCCGAGGGCTTGGCGGCTCTGCCCGCCGCGAACACCGCATGCAGCTCGATGGGCGCCAGCTGCCAGTCGGGCAGGAGCCGCACGAGGGCGCCTCGCTCGAGCTCCGCGCGACATCCCGCCGCTCCCATCGCGACGATGCCGAGGCCCGCCACGGCGGCCGCGGTTGCCACCTCGTTCACCGTCACGGCCAGCCGCGCTGCCACGCGCACCGATGACTCCTCGCCGCCCCGCGTGAAGCTCCACGCCCGCGCACCGCGCGGCGGTCCCACGATCAGCTCGTGATGCGCCAGGTCAGCCGGTACGCGCGGCGTGCCGGCGCGCTGCAGGTAGGCGGGCGATGCAGCGACGACGCGGGACCATACGGCGAGCTTTCGCGCGAGCGCCGTCGAGTCGCTCAGCGCGCCCATTCGGAACGCCAAGTCGACGCCCTCGACGACCAAGTCTTGCTTGGCGTCATCGACGAGCAGCTCTACACGCAGGGCCGGGTGAAGGCGCATGAACGTCGACAGCCGTGGGATCAACTCGCGCGTCGCGAAGCTGGACGACAGCCCCACACGCAACGTGCCGCGCAGCTCGCGCGTGCCGCGAGCGGCCTGCTCCGCCTCGTCGAGCGCGAGCAGCAGCGGCTCGACGCGCGCGAGAAACTCGCCGCCCGCCTCGGTCAACGTCACCGAGCGTGTGGTCCGCAGCAGCAGCGTCGCTCCGAGCTCGCGCTCCAGGGTCGCGATCGTTCGCGACACCGTCGACTGCGGCAGATTCAACTCCCGGCCGCTCGCCGAGAAGCTGCGCGTGCGCGCCACACGCACGAACAGGCGCAGGGCAGCGAGGTGGTCGCTCATCGAGGCCGATTCATAGCATGAATGGATAACTGATACGCAGACGCCCGGTCTACTGCGCGCGGCAAGCCATGGGCATCCTGCCGGGAACACGCGCTTGCGCGCCTTCGAATGGAGAATCGTGATGCCCCTACAAGACGAGCTCGACCGGTTCCGGGCCGACTTCGAGTCCAAGGTCCCGGCGGATGCTCTTCGCATCATGCATCGGTCGACCGCCTCACTGATCAGCTCGCGCCAGGCCGAGAGCGCGCTCCAGGTGGGCGACCGCGCTCCCTCGTTCGACCTACCTGACCCGACCGGCCAGCAGCATGCATCTGCGCGCCTGCTCGCCGCTGGCCCGCTGGTCGTCACTTTTTACCGGGGGGTTTGGTGCCCGTACTGCAACCTGGAGCTGCAGGCCCTCGAGCGGGCGCGCACCGAGATCGAAGCGCGTGGTGCCACGCTGGTCGCGGTCTCGGAGCAGACGGCGATCCAGAGCCGCAAGTCTCAACGAGACAACCAGTTGCACTTTCCGATCTTGCGCGATCACGGCGGCGATCTGGCTGACGCGTTCGGCATTCGCTGGACGCTCGCCGGGGAGCTCAAGGCTCTCTACGAGCAGTTTGGCGTCGACTTACCGAGCATCAACGGCGAGCCCAGCTGGACGCTGCCGATGCCCGCTCGCTACGTGATCGCCCAGGACGGACGGATAGCCTACGCAGAGGTCAACCCGGACTACACCCGCCGCCCCGAGCCCAGCGACGTGCTGCCCGCGCTGGATCGCTTGCTCCGTCCCTGAGAACGTCATCGTCAGCCGACCAGGCTCGGGCGCTCGGCGTGGGGCTCGCAGCGGTCCTGGCTGAGCGCGACCGCGGCGTCGACCAGCGCCAGGTGCGAGAACGCCTGCGGGAAGTTGCCGAGCATGCACTTGTCGATCGGATCGTACTCCTCCGCGAGCAGACCGACGTCGTTGCACAGCGCGAGCAGGCGATCGAACAGCGCGCGCGCTTCCTGCTTTCGGCCCTGCATCACCATCACGTTCACCAGCCAGAAGCTGCACGGCAAGAACGTGCCCTCGCCCTTCGGCAAGCCATCGAGCTCGGGGCGCGTCCGGTAGCGCATCACGAACGTGCCGTCGATCGTCAACTCCTGCTCGATCGCGGCCACCGTCGCCTGCACGCGCGGGTCGTCGACCGGCAAGAAGCCTTCGAGCGGCATCAACAGCAGGTTCGCATCCAGCTCGTCGCTGCCGTAGCTCTGCGTGAACACGCCACGCTGCTTCGAGAACGCGTGCTCGCAAACGTCGGCGTGAATACGCTCGCGAAGCGCACGCCAGCGCTCCAGCGGCCCCACGCGCCCGAACTGCTCGATGCTGCGGATCGCGCGGTCGAACGCCACCCATGCCATCAGCTTCGAGTGCGTGAAGTGGCGGCGCGGTCCGCGCACCTCCCAGATGCCCTCGTCCGGCTCGCTCCACAGGTGCTCCAGGTAGCCGAGCAGCTTCTTCTCCAGCGCCCAGCTGGCTGCGTTCTCCACGCCGCTGCGCCGGCACTGGTACATCGCGTCCATCAGCTCGCCGAACACGTCGAGCTGGCGCTGCGAGTGGGCGGCGTTGCCGACCCGCACCGGCTTGGAGTCGGCGTAGCCGGGCAGCCACGGCAGCTCGAACTCGGTCAGGCGCCGCTCGCCGGACACGGCGTAGATCACCTGCGCCTCCGCCGGTGCTCCCGCGACCGCGCGCAGCATCCACTCGCGCCACGCCGCGGCCTCCTCGGTGTAGCCCGCGACCAGCAGCGCGTAGAGCGTGATCGTGGCGTCGCGGATCCAGCAGAAGCGATAGTCCCAGTTGCGCGGGCCTCCGCGCTGCTCGGGCAGCGACGTGGTGGGCGCGGCCACGATGCCGCCCGTGGGTCGGTAGGTGAGCGCCTTGAGCGTCAGCAACGAGCGCTGCACCTCGCTCCGGTAGTCGCCCTTGTAGGTCGAGCGTGCGGACCAGGCGTGCCAGGTCTCCACCGTGCTGGTCAGCGCGCGCTCCGCCTCGATCGGCGGCTGCTCGGGCAGGTGCGACGGCGAGTGCGTGAGCGTGAACGGGATGCGCTGGCCAGCCTGCAGCGCGAAGTCGGCGACGGTCGCCATCTTCTTGCCGACGAACGGCACCGGGGTGTAGAGCCGCACGCGCTCGGCGCCTGCGATCGCGCTCAGCACGCCGCGCTCGCGCGTCACCCACGGCACGCGGCTGCCGTAGTCGAAGCGCAGCACCAGCTCCATGCGCATCGGCACCGTGCCGGAGAGGCCCTCCACGATGCGCGTGAGCTGGGGCGGCCGCTCGTCATGCTCGCCGAAGCACATGAACTCGATCAGCCGCACGCTGCCGGACGCGGTCTCCAGGTCCGTCTCCAGCACCATCGAGTCGCCGCGGTACTGCCGGCGCACGGCGCGAACTGGCTCGCGGGGCGCGATCGTCCAGTGGCCGTGCTCGCGCGTGCCGAGCAGCGCCGCCATGCAAGCCGGGGAGTCGAAGGCGGGCGCGCACCACCAGTCGATGCCGCCGTGCTTGCCTACCAGCGCGGCCCCGCGGCAGTCCCCGAGCAACGCGTAGTCTTCGAGCGGTGCGGACATGCTCGTCCAGTGAGCACCGGGACGCGCATCGAAAGGGCTGGGAAAAGAGCCCCGGAGCCTTGCGTGATCACCGGCTCCATGAGTGACTACGCGAAGCTCCATGATCCAGCGACTCCTGGACTTCGCGCTCCGCCAGCGGTTGGTCGTGCTCGCCGCCACGCTCGCGCTGATCGTGATCGGCGTGAACTCGTACCTCTCGGTCCCGATCGAGGCCTATCCCGACGTCGGTGACACCCAGGTCCAGGTCATCACGCAGTGGGTCGGCCACGCCGCCGAGGAGGTCGAGCGCCAGATCACGCTGCCGATCGAGCGCGCGATGAACAGCGCCCCGCACCAAAACTCGGTGCGCTCGGTGTCGATCGCGGGCCTCTCCGTGGTCACGGTGACGTTCGCGGAAGGCACCGGCGACTACTTCGCACGCGCGCAGGCGCTGGAGCGGATCTCGCAGGTGGACCTCCCGGACGGCGTCGACGCCGGGCTCGGCCCGCTGGCCAGCCCGATCGCGGAGATCATGCGCTACCAGCTGATCAGCTGCCGCGAGCGACGGGTCGCGGAATGCAGCGACGAGGACATGCAGATCGAGCCGCGCTCGCTGTCCGAGCTCAAGGACCTCGAGGAGTGGGTGGTCGAGCGCGAGCTCTTGCGGGCCGACGGCGTGGCGGACGTGGCGAGCTTCGGCGGCACCGTGAAGCAGTACCAGGTGCTGCTCAGCCCCACCCTGCTCAGCGAGCGCGGGCTGACGCTCGACGACGTCGAGGAGGCGCTGAGCGAGGCGAATGGCAACGGTGGTGGCGGCGTGATCGCGCTCGGCCCGGAGGCGCTCAACGTGCGCGCCATGGGCCTGCTCTCGCCCGCGCAGGTCGCCGACGTGGCGGTGGCCACGCGCGAGGGCGTGCCGGTGCGCGTGCGCGACGTGGGCACGGTGCAGGTCGGCTACCGCGTGCGGCTCGGTCGCGTCTCGGTGAACGAGGACAAGGACGTGGTCGCCGCTGTGATCCTGCTGCGCCGCGGGGACGACGCCACAGCGGTGCTGGAGCGCGTCCACGAGCACATCCGCGACCTCAACACGCGCATCCTGCCGCGCGGCGTCAAGCTGCACCCGTACCAGGATCGCTCGCAGCTGATGGAGCTGACCACGCACACCGTGCTCGAGAACCTGAGCGCGGGTGTGGGGCTGGTGACGCTGATCCTGTTCGTGTTCCTCGGCAGCCCGCGCGCGGCGCTGATCGTCGCGATCACGATCCCGCTCTCGCTGTTGAGCGCGTTCATCGGCATGCACGTGATGGGCATCCCGGCCAACCTGCTCAGCATCGGCGCGGTCGACTTCGGCATGATCGTCGACGGCTCGATCGTGATGGTCGAGAACATCTTCCGGCTGGTGGCCGAGAAGCACGAGCACGGCGAGGAGGTGGAGCTCGTGCCACTCGTGCGCACCGCCGCGCGCGAGGTGGCGCGGCCGATCGTGTTCGCGATCATGATCATCGTCGCCAGCTACCTGCCCATCTTCACGCTGCAGCGCGTGGAGGGCCGGCTGTTCCGGCCGATGGCGTTCACGGTGGGCTTCGCGCTGCTGGGCGCCCTGATCATGGCGATCACGCTGGTGCCCGTGATCTCCACGTACATCCTGAAGGGAAACCTCAAGGAGTCGCGCAACGTGCTGCTGGAGTGGGTGCGCCGCGGCTACCTGCCGCTGGTCACGCGCCTGCTGAAGCGCCCGAAGCGGGTGTTCATCGTCTCCGCGTCCCTGCTGCTGGCGGACGCGGTGCTGTACACGTCGATCGGCTCGGAGTTCTTGCCGCACCTGAACGAGGGTGCGCTCTGGGTGCGCGCGTCGATGCCAGGAAACATCTCCCTGCAAGAGGCCGAGAAGCTGGTCGACGGCTACCAGGCAGAGGGCAAGAACATCCCGGGCATGCGCGAGATCCTGCGCAAGTTCCCGGAGGTGGGCACGATGGCCGTGCAGCTCGGCAGGCCCGACGACGGCACCGATCCGACCGGCTTCTTCAACGCCGAGTTCCTGCTCGTGATCAACGACCGCAAGACCTGGCGCCCGCAGTTCGGCGGCGACCGCGAGAAGCTGGAGGACGCGATGGCCGCCGCGCTGAGCGCGATCCCGGGCGTGGGCTTCGGCTTCTCGCAGCCGATCTCGGACAACGTCGAGGAGGCGCTGACCGGCGTCAAGGGCCAGCTCGCGGTGAAGGTGATCGGCGACGACCTGAACGCGCTCGACGACCTCGGCAGCCGCATCGCGGGCGAGATCGCCACCGTGCGCGGCGTGCGCGACCTCGGCATCTTCCGCGAGATCGGCCAGAGCAACATGCACCTCGAGATCGATCGCAAGCGCTGCGAGCGGCTCGGCCTGACGGTGCAGGAGGTGGAGCACGTGATCGAGGTCGGCATGGGCGGCCACGTGGTGACCGACATCGTCGAGGGCGAGCGCACGCACGACCTGGTGGTGCGCTTCCAGGAAGAGGCGCGCGATCACATGGACACGATCGCGCGCATCCCCGTGCCCACGGACGCAGGCCACGCGGTGCCGCTGAGCGAGATCGCGACCCTTCGCATCCAGGGCGGCGCGTCGCGCATCTACCGCGAGAACGGGCGGCGTTACCTGGCGCTCAAGTTCAGCGTACGCGGTCGCGACCTCGGCTCCACGGTCGACGAAGCGCGCGCGCGGGTGGCCAAGGTGCTGCGCGTGCCGCCGGGCTACTCGGTGGAGTGGGGCGGCGAGTTCGAGAGCGCCCAGCGCGCGGGCAAGCGGCTGTCGATCGTGATCCCGTTGACGGTGGTCCTGATCTTCGTGCTGCTGTTCGCGATGTTCCGGCGTACGCACGAGGCGGCGCTGATCCTCGGCAACGTGCTGGTGACATCGCCGTTCGGCGGCCTGCTCGCGCTGCTGCTGACCGGCACCAACTTCTCGGTCTCGGCTGGCGTCGGCTTCCTCGCGCTGTTCGGCGTCTCGGTGCAGACGGGCGTGATCCTGGTGGCGTACATCAACGAGCTGCGCGCCGAGGGCAAGCCGCTGGACGAAGCGATCGAGCAAGCCACCGACCTTCGGCTGCGCCCGATGATGATGACCGCGCTCGTGGCGACGCTCGGCTTGCTGCCGGCCGCCCTCTCGCACGGCATCGGCTCGGACTCCCAGAAGCCGATCGCGATCGTGGTCGTGGGCGGATTGATCTCTTCCCTCGCTCTCTCGCTGTTCACGCTGCCGCTGCTCTACAAGGTGTTCGCCCCGCCGGCGCCGCAGAAGAAGTTCGAGACCGGCGAG